>NZ_JBQFYP010000008.1:0-195367 GCF_056541545.1 Ruegeria sp. AG7 | reverse complement strand
ATGTTCTCGGACGCAATCAGCTCGATCTCGTCGCGCTGACGACCCAGCTCAGACCGGATCGAGCCAAAAAGCTCAGGATCGCGGTCCGACAAGGACTGGGTGAAAAATCCGGTGTCACGAAGATTGGCGTTCATTGGCGCTCCACATGGCTGGGTAAAATCTTGCGGATTTCCTATCGGAAACGCCACTTTCGCAAAAGGCTTAAAGCGACGATTTGGCCTGCTGCGGCGTCAAGACTGGCCTATTGGGGAAAGGTATGTTTGTTTCGGAACCAAATGTGCAACACCGGAAACCACAAAACATGAAAAAGAGAATCGCCTTTCTCGCCAGTGAGGTCAAAGTGGCGCAAACAGCGCGCGACATCCTGGTGGCCAAACATGGAAACGTGGCACCTCGGGACGCAGATATTGTGGTTGCATTAGGTGGGGACGGCTTCATGTTGCACACCCTGCACAACATGCAGCATCTTGATACTCCGGTCTACGGGATGAATCGCGGCACGATCGGCTTTCTGATGAATGAGTATCACGAAGACGACCTGATGGCGCGGCTGGAGGATGCCGAGGAAGAGGTTATCAACCCGTTGGCCATGCAGGCGATGGATCAATCTGGAAAACTGCACGAGGCGCTGGCGATCAACGAAGTGTCATTGCTGCGTGCCGGTCCTCAGGCAGCAAGGCTCAAGATCAGCGTAGACGGCCGGGTGCGCATGGCCGAACTGGTCTGTGACGGGGCGTTGCTTGCCACGCCTGCGGGATCGACCGCCTACAACTATTCCGCGCATGGGCCGATTGTTCCGATTGGCGCCGACGTTCTGGCCCTGACACCCATCGCGGCGTTTCGCCCACGGCGGTGGCGCGGTGCCTTATTGCCGAAAATGGCGAAAGTCAGGTTCGATGTGGTCGAAGCTGACAAGCGCCCGGTCATCGTGGCCGCCGATTCCGTTTCTTTCCCGGATATAGACTGGGTCGAGATCAGGTCGGAACCAGCCATTGCGCACCGTATCCTTTTCGATCCCGGCCATGGGTTGGAAGAACGCCTAATATCCGAACAATTCACATAAAATTAGGATTCCCCAAATTTTTCTCACGCCTGTGTGAAGCAGTTCACAGGAATTCCCTTAACGATTGGCTAATGTGAACTTGCCCGGAGAACGCGCCAAGGTGGGAGTGAGTGGCCACCTGAACGGTGTTTTCGAATGGTTGCGCAGATTTTGCGCTGGCGAGGGTGGGTGGTGCTACGCTCGTCATCAGAAATCCGGGCTTATTTTAGCAGCTGGACCCCGGGCACAATGACCCGGGGTCTATTTTTGCTACATATGATCCCAAAGCGGCAAACACATCTGTCCCACGCGGGCTTCTATCGCGGCGGCGGCATCCACGGCCAGATCCTCGCGCCAGCGCTGTGCCGCGATCTGTACGTTGATAGGTTGAGGCCCTTTGGGAAGATTGGCCAGCCGCGACGGAACGCAAGCTGCTGGCAGTCCTAGAAAGTTCATCGCATAGGAATAGACAGCGCATCCCAAAACATCATGCACGCCTTCCGCGCCTTCGGTGTCCCGGTCAGGTTTGAAAAATGGCTGTGGCAGGAAAGGGGACAAAACCAGCGGGTAGTCCTGCAAAAACAGGGACCATTCGCGTGCATAATGGCTGCGCTTGGCCAGCATCCGAACCAATTCTGTTTCAACGATGGGCGGGAACTCCTGAAAGTAGACGTCAAAGATGTCGCGGATAGTTCTGGAACCAGCGGCTTCAATGTCAGATTTCATCAGGGTCAGCACTTCGCCCATCAAAGTCCGATACCCGATCCGGCCACATTCAAAGACATCGGGTGGATCGACCTCTTCAACGACGTACCCTGCATCGACCAGCGCATCGCGCGCAGTGTCGAGGGCTTTTTCGACCTCGGGGTGCAGGGCATAGCCGAAGGTGTTCTTGGTGAATGCCACCTTGATCGGCTGGTCAAAACGCTCGCCGTGCCAGGGCATTGGAACGTGGAATGGGTCCCGCGCATCGGTGGCGATCAGGCTGGGCATGGACAGGTGCAGATCCGCAGCCGACCGGGTGATCAGGCCCTGAACCGACATTGACTGCGCCAGCAATCCGCGTTCGGCCTTCTGACTTGGGTTCCACGCGGGAACGCGTCCCAACCCCGGTTTGACCGTCACGGCACCGATGGCGGCAGCCGGAAAGCGTAGGCTACCGCCAATATCGTTGCCGTGGGCCAGAGCACCGACACCCGCCATCACGGCGGCAGCAGCGCCACCAGATGATCCCCCGGGTGAAATGTGCCGTCCCCACGGGTTGAACGTGCGCCCATGCAGGGGGTTGTCGGTGTCGGCCCTGAAGGAAAACTCGGGCGTATTCGTTCGCCCGATCACAATGGCCCCCGCTTTTTGCAAGTTGCTGACCACCGGCGCGTCATCCGGTGCAATCACATCCTTCAGCGCAATGACACCGTTGGTGGTCGCGTGGCCTTTTTGATCGACATTCACCTTGATTGTTACCGGAACTCCATGCAGCGGGCCGGTCGGCTGACCACGCTCCCGTGCAGCATCTAGCGACTGCGCGCGTTCCAGGGCCTCGGTGCGCAAATCTTCGACGACTGCGTTCAGCGCGGGGTTCACCGCGTCCATGCGATCAATCGAGGCCTGAACCGCCTCGGTTGCACTCAGATCGCCGCGTCGGGTCAGGGTGGTCAGCTCTGTGGCGCTGAGACGCCAGATATTGGTATGTGTCATGGGCCCTCACTGTCTTACAGCGACAGTAGGGGCCCAGATTCAGGTTGCAAGGGCGGACATGGTATGGGCGGCCGATGCCGCCCGATGGTTACTTTGCGTAACCAATTGTCTGCAACGCCACCTTGATCTCATCAAGGATGGCAGGATCGTCAATTGTTGCAGGCATTTTGTAATCTTGACTGTCTGCAATCGACACCATCGTGCCGCGCAGGATCTTACCGGAACGGGTCTTGGGTAACCTGTCGACAACAACAGCCAGTTTGAAGGCGGCCACCGGCCCGATCTTTTCCCGAACCATTTTGACGACTTCCTGAACCACATCGCCATGATCCCGTGTGGCACCAGCATTCAGGCACAGGAAGCCGACCGGCATCTGCCCCTTCAGTTGGTCCGAAACACCGATTACCGCGCATTCTGCCACATCGGGGTGGGCGGCCAACACTTCTTCCATCCCACCCGTCGACAGGCGATGGCCCGCTACGTTGATGACGTCATCGGTGCGCGCCATGATGTAGAGGTACCCGTCTTCGTCAATCATCCCGGCATCGCCGGTTTCGTAATATCCGGGGAAGTGTTCAAGATAAGATTTCTTGAACCGTGCTTCGGCATTCCACAGTGTTGGCAAGGTGCCTGGGGGCAGGGGCAGTTTAACCGCGATGGCACCCAGTTCACCGGCCTTCATTGGGTGACCGCCTTCATCCAGAATTTGCACGTCATAACCCGGCATCGGTTTTGCGGGCGAGCCCAGCTTGACCGGAAGCTCTTCGATACCCAGCGGGTTTCCGGCAATGGCCCAGCCGGTTTCGGTTTGCCACCAATGGTCGATCACCGGAACCTTCAGCGCGTTTTGTGCCCAGATAATTGTGTCAGGGTCAGCCCGTTCGCCTGCCAGATAGAGGGCCTGTAGATGAGACAGATCGTATTTGGCGATCAATTCGCCTTTTGGGTCTTCTCGTTTGACGGCGCGGATGGCTGTAGGTGCGGTGAAGAAGCTTTTGACCTTATGTTCCGAGATCACGCGCCAGAAGGTGCCCGCGTCCGGGGTGCCGACTGGCTTGCCCTCGAACACAATTGTGGTGTTTCCATGGATCAGGGGCGCGTAGCAGATATAGGAGTGTCCCACGACCCAGCCCACGTCGGAGGCTGCCCAGAATACGTCACCCGGATCGACGTTATAGATATTCTTCATCGTCCAGTTCAGTGCCACTAGGTGTCCGGCAGTGGGGCGCACGACCCCTTTGGGTGCACCCGTAGTGCCAGAGGTGTACAGGATATAAGCCGGGTCATTGCCATCGACCGGTACGCATTCAGCCGGTTCGACACCGTATTGGAAGCCATGCCAGTTGAAGTCGCGCCCTTCAATCAACTGAGCGACTTCTTGTTCCCGCTGGAAGATCACACAAAAATCAGGCTTGTGGTTAGCCAGGTCGATCGCGCCGTCAAGCAGGGGCTTATAATGAACCACGCGGCCCGGCTCCATCCCGCAGGACGCGGCGATGATTGCTTTGGGTTTGGCATCGTCGATGCGCACAGCCAGTTCGTTGCTGGCAAACCCGCCGAACACGACTGAATGCACGGCTCCCAGACGGGCACAGGCCAGCATCGCCTCAAGCGCTTCGGGGATCATCGGCATGTAGATGATGACACGGTCACCTTTCTCGACACCCTTTGCCCGCAGCGCGCCGGCCAGAGTGGCCACGCGGTTGCGAAGCTCGACATAGGATATCTCGCGCTTGGTGTGGGTGATGGGGCTGTCATAGATGATGGCGGTTTGTTCACCGCGCCCGTTTTCCACATGACGGTCTACGGCATTCCAACAGGTATTGACCCGCGCGTCGCTGAACCATTCGTACAAAGGCGCATTGTCGTCGAACAGTGCCTTGCTGGGGGCCTTGACCCAATCGATCCCTTTTGCGGCGTTCATCCAGAACGCTTCGGGGTCGGTCTTCCAGCTGTCATAAACGTCCTGATACGCCATTTCGTCCTCCTCACAACGGCCTGGACATTGTGTTAGGTCGCAGAAAACATCCGGGCAAGCGCGACGCATGACGACGCGTCAGTTTATCGCAAATAATTTGCAGATCAGCGGAATATGACTTGCAAATTTTTGCAAAATCGCAGGCGTAGCAGAGTTTTCATCGCCGCAGCGGATGGATTTGCAAAGTTGCAAACTTTTGCATGCAAATCTTGCACCCCCTCCGGGAATCATCTCAACCAGCCGTTTTGGCGTAACGTGGCAGCTTGTCCTGAAGGTTCAGCCAGGGCAGGTGATCGGCGTGGAACACGTGAAACTGTGGTGGCAGGGTTTCCGGTTCGTCCAGCGTTGCGGTGTAAAGATGTATGTTCACGCTATCGCGCGCTGTGCGATAGGCCATCTGGGTTCCGCAATTGCCACAAAACAGACGCTCGACCCCTTCGGATGAACGATAGATCTTTGGTGCCTGACCCAACCATCTGACTGCTTCATGCGGCAGCCCGAAAAAAGCCGTGACCGGCGCGGCGCAGTTTCGCCTGCAATCTGAACAGTGGCAATAACAGCTCCACGCGGCTTGGGCATCGCTTTCCCAATGCACGGCGTTGCAGTGGCAATGTCCTTTCATGCGCTTCCCCCCTGTTGACAGGGGCGCCAGCAAGGCTGCCCCCGGTTAACCGTAATGCGCCACGGGTGTTCCTGCAATCGCCGCCATGTTCAGCAGACCGCGCGCGGTGATGGATGGAGTAACAATATGGGCCTTGTTGCCCATTCCCATCAGGATCGGGCCAACTTCAATCCCGTCCGCCTTCATCTTCAGAATATTGCGCACGCCGCTGGCCGCATCTGCGTGGGCGAATATCAGAACGTTGGCCGCCCCTTCCAACCGCGACGCCGGGAAGATGCGCGCCCGCAGGTCTGCATCCAAAGCCGCATCCAGGTTCATTTCGCCTTCATAGACAAAATCGCGCGGCTGCCGATCAAGGATTTCCAGCGCCGCCCGCAGCCGTTTGCCTGATCCTTCAGCCTGATTGCCAAATTGCGACTGCGAACAGAAGGCGATCTTGGGCTCGATCCCGAACCGGCGAACATGTCGCGCAGCACCAATGGTGGTTTCTGCCAGTTCTTCCGGCGACGGCAATTGCCGGACATGCGTGTCGGCAATGAACAGGGGGCCATCTTCTAGGATCATCAGGGACAAGGCACCATGCGGGCGCAGTTTGTTGTCGTCCAACACCTGTTCGACATAATTCAGGTGCCAGCGGAATTCACCAAATGTGCCGCAGATCATGCTGTCCGCTTCGCCACGATGCACCATGATCGCGCCAATGGCCGTTGTGTTGGTGCGCATGATCGCTTTGGCCAGATCCGGTGTAACACCGCGGCGCTGCATGATCTGGTGGTAGGAAGTCCAATAATCGTAATAGCGCGGGTCGTTTTCCGGGTTGACGATCTGACAGTCCTTGCCCGGACGAATGGTCAGCCCCAGCTTTTCACACCGGGTTTCGATCACATCGGGTCGCCCGATCAGAATTGGCGTTTCCGTCGTCTCTTCGAGAATGGCCTGCGCGGCTCTCAGAACCCTTTCATCTTCACCCTCTGCAAAAACGATGCGACGGGATGCGACGGCCGCAGCCTCGAACACAGGACGCATCAGAAGGGCAGACTTGAAGACAGTCTGGTTGAGCTTTTCCTTATAGGCGTCAAAGTCGTCGATAGGGCGTTTTGCAACACCGCTTTCCATGGCGGCTTTGGCGACCGCCGATGACACCACGCCCACAAGACGCGGGTCAAATGGTTTCGGGATCAGGTAATCCGGGCCAAAGGTCAGTTGCTCGCCCTTATAGGCAGCCGCGGCTTCGGCGCTTGTGGTTGCGCGCGCCATCTCAGCGATACCATCCACGCAGGCAATCTGCATCGCGTCGTTGATCTCGGTCGCTCCGACGTCCAATGCACCCCTGAAGATAAACGGAAAACACAACACGTTGTTGACTTGATTGGGAAAATCGCTGCGACCCGTGGCGATGATTGCGTCTGGTGCAACCGCGCGGGCATCCTCTGGCAGGATTTCCGGCGTCGGGTTGGCCAGGGCGAAGATGATCGGGCGGCTTGCCATTTTCCGGACCATGTCAGGCTTCAGAACATTTGGTCCGCTGAGACCTAAAAACAGGTCAGCCCCACCGATCACATCGTCCAGCGTCCGCAAGTTCGACTTCTGCTCGAACTGTGACTTGTGCGGGTTCATGTCCTCGGCCCGTCCTTCGTAGACAAGCCCGTGAATGTCGCACAGCCAAATGTTTTCACGTTTCACGCCCAGCTTGACGAGCATGGTCAGGCACGCGATCCCGGCGGCCCCGCCACCGGTTGACACGACCTTGATGTCCTCAAAAGACTTTCCGGCCACATGTAGCGCATTCTTGGCCGCAGCCCCGACCACAATGGCAGTTCCGTGCTGGTCATCATGGAAAACCGGGATGTTCATACGTTCACGGCAGAGCTTTTCGACGATGAAGCAATCGGGGGCCTTGATGTCTTCAAGGTTAATGGCGCCAAATGTCGGTTCAAGGGCACAGACGATATTCGCCAGCTTTTCGGGATCGGGCTGATCGACCTCGATATCAAAACAGTCAATGCCCGCGAACTTTTTGAACAGAACAGCCTTGCCTTCCATAACCGGCTTCGACGCGAGAGCCCCGATATTCCCCAGGCCGAGCACGGCGGTGCCGTTTGACACCACAGCAACAAGGTTACCGCGCGCGGTGTACCGCTCGGCATTGGCTGCATCGGCCTTGATTTCAAGACTTGCCTCCGCCACGCCGGGCGAATAGGCGCGGGCCAGATCGCGACCGTTGGCCATAGGTTTGGTGGCCTTGATCTCAAGCTTTCCGGGTTTGGGAAATTCATGATATTCGAGCGCAGCTTGTCGCAGGCTGGGGGTGTCAGACATCGGCGATTCAGCTCCCATTGAGAATTTGATTTAGCCTTAAACTATTTATTTGAAATTGGCTACGCTACGTAACTCTGCCGTGATGTCGCAACCAGAATCCGGATTGATATTGTCTGAGTTCATTTTCACCTTTTCACATTGCGACGTCCAAGATCACTCTGGCAAGGCCGTCGTGACATTCAGGCCTGATGACATGGCTGGTAACCAATGAGGGATCAGTAGGTTGGATGTTGGTTGCAGCGATGCTGGGCAGTTGTTGTCGCCCAGATTTTGGTCGAGTTCACCGCGCTGAACGGCGGAATTTTACCCGTGATCATTGAAATGCGGTTCTTCGCTGCGGAAGAAATGCCGGGGATGTTTTTTTCGGTTGGCATTTTGGCGTCTGTTCTGATCGGATGGCCAAAGTTGCAATTCGAAGAGAATACTGATGACCAAGACATCCGATCTGGCGAAAACGCACGCTGAGATTCGCCTGCCCACGCGGGAAATTCGCGACGACATCCCCTTTTACACGAAAAAACTGGGGATGAAGATGGACATGATCTATCCCGCTGACGATCCGCGCGTCGCGGTGTTTTCGGGGCATGGCGTGCGGTTGCGCATTGAAAAAGACGCACCGGAAAGCCCTGGAACCTTGCGTATTCTGACGGATAATCCGTCTGATTTCGCGGGTGGTGAACGCGTTCTGGTGGCGCCAAATGGCACCCGGGTCGAAATTGAAGAACGAAATCCGCCACTGGTGATGCCAGAGACCGTGCATTCCTTTGTCGTGCGCAGGCTCAAGGATCAGGCCCCTTGGATCATCGGTCGGGCCGGGATGCACTATCGCGATCTGGTGCCGGATCGGCTGGGCGGGTCGATCATCGCCAGTCATATCCGCATTCCCGATGGCGGACCGGTCCCGGACATGGTGCATTTTCACAAGGTCGGGTTTCAGCTGATCTTTTGCATCCATGGCTGGGTGGATGTGGTCTATGAGGATCAGGGCGAGAAAATGCGCCTGACAGCGGGGGACTGCTTTATTCAACCACCGGAAATCCGGCACCGTGTTCTCGAAGCCTCTGATAATGTTCAGGTCATCGAGATTGGAGTGCCGGCTGAGCATGTCACGGAAATCGACCATGACATGATACTTCCCACTCCGCACATCCGCCCGGACCGCGAATGGCAGGGGCAACGTTTTGTCTATAATCAGGCCAAGGGTGCCGAGTGGATGCCCTTCCGTCTTCCGGGTTACATCTGCCGCGACACCACGATTGCCGAGAACACCAAGGGCGTCGCTGGGGTGCAGGTTGTGCGCAAAGGATCGGGTGATCCGGAATGGGCCATCCATGACACCGACATTCACTTTACCTTTGTGATGGACGGAGAGGTCACCCTGGAAGGAGAGGGGCGCGATCCCTACCGGCTGGAGCAAGGGGATGCGTTCGTCATCCCACCTGGGATGCGCACACGGCTGTCCGACCCAACAGACAATATCGAATTGTTGGAAGTCACCTTACCCGGTACCTTCAACACAACGCTGGGTTAAGCGAAAAACACGGGTCGGGGGCTTCAAATTCCCCGCTTTAATACGTTAGCGTGCAAATTTCTGACCAGATGATCAAAAAAATGGGGAATCGCCATGTCGCTGAAAGACGCCGCCTTGTCTGTCCGGGAAAACGCCTACGCGCCATATTCGAACTTCAAAGTTGGCGCAGCGCTCCGGTCTTCTTCGGGTCATGTCTTTTCCGGGTGCAACGTCGAAAATGTGGCCTATCCCGAGGGCACCTGCGCGGAAGCAGGTGCAATTGCCGCAATGGTGGCCGCGGGTGAGCAGGAACTGACCGAAGTCTACGTGGTTGCCTCCAGCCCTCAGCCTGTGCCGCCTTGCGGTGGATGCCGTCAGAAGCTGGCCGAGTTTGGCAAGCGCGATGTAAAGGTCACTCTGGCAACCGTAGATGGTGCGGAGTTTGAGACAACCATCGGAGATTTGCTGCCGGGTGCGTTTGACGCGTCGCACATGGAAGATGTCTGAACGCATGGACGCCCGTTCAATCATAGCCAAACTGCGCAGGCACGAAGTTCCAGGCCGCGACGAGCTGATCTGGTTCGCGCAAGGGTTGGCAGACGGCAGCGTCAGCGATGCGCAGGCCGGGGCGTTTGCCATGGCCGTCTGTATGGGCGGGCTGGGCCCTCAGGGGCGTGCGGACTTGACGATTGCGATGCGCGATAGCGGCGATGTTGTCAGTTGGGATGTGGACGGGCCGGTGATCGACAAGCACTCGACCGGTGGGGTCGGGGACTGTGTCAGCCTTGTGCTTGCTCCGGCGCTGGCGGAATGCGGTGCGTTTGTTCCGATGATCTCGGGCCGGGGTTTGGGGCACACGGGTGGAACGCTTGACAAGCTCGAGGCGATTCCGGGTGTCAGCACTCAGATCAGTCAGGACCGACTTGCGCAGATATTGCGCGAAACGGGCGCGGCTATCGTCGGCGCGACGGGCCAGATTGCACCGGCGGACAAGCGGCTTTATGCGGTTCGGGACGTGACGGCGACGGTTGAAAGTCTGGATCTGATCACAGCATCGATCCTGTCTAAAAAGCTGGCGGCCAGCCCGGATGCGTTGGTTCTTGACGTCAAGGTCGGCAGCGGTGCCTTTATGAAAACAATTGAGGATGCCCGTAAGCTGGCCACAGCATTGACCGAGACCGCAAACGCGGCCGGGTGCCGGACTTCGGCGGTGATCACCGACATGAACCAGCCTTTGGCATCGGCGCTGGGCAATGCACTGGAGGTCGCGGAAGTGATGAAGGTTCTGACCGGTCCGGATGCTTCGCCTCTGGTGGATATTTCTGCCGAGTTGGGCGGCGTCCTGTTGGCCGATGCAGGCATGTGCAAATCGGTCGAGGAGGGGCGCGAGCAGATCGCCGAGATCATCCGTGACGGTCGCGCCGCCGAACGGTTTGGTCGCATGTTGGCTGCGGTTGGTGGTCCTGTGAAATTTGTCGATACCTGGACCCGTTTCCTTCCTGAGGCGAGCGTTATTCAGGAGGTTCCTGCCTCCGAAGACGGTTACATCTCCTCCATCAACGGAGAGGCTCTGGGCCTTGCGGTCGTCGCGCTGGGTGGCGGCCGTCAGGTCGAAAGCGATGAGATCGATCCAGCAGTAGGAATATCCAACATCCTCAGGCTGGGGGATCGTGTGTCCAAAGGTTCACCGATTGCCGTGGTCCACGCTGCGCGGGAAGACGCCGCACGGCGCGCGGCGGAAACTGTGCTAAGCGCGATGACGATCAGCGATACAGCTCCCAAGCGTCCCGATCTGATCCACGAAAGGATCAGCGTATGAGCCGTGCATTCCTTGTGGTTATGGATTCCGTCGGAATAGGCGGGGCACCCGACGCAGATCAGTTTTTCAACGGTGATGTCCCGGATACCGGGGCAAACACGCTGGCCCATATCGCCCAAGCCTGCGCGGAAGGCCGTGCAGAAGAGGGGCGCACCGGCCCTTTGCACCTGCCCAATCTGGACGCGCTGGGTTTGGGCGCGGCTGTGCGGCTGGCGTCTGGAGAGGCCACTCCGGGCCTCGATGCCGAACCCGCTGGACTATGGGGCTGCGCGCGTGAGCATTCGCCCGGTAAGGACACGCCCTCAGGCCACTGGGAACTGGCGGGCCTGCCGGTGCCCTGGGATTGGCATTACTTTCCGAACACGGTTCCGGCTTTTCCAACGGAACTGAGCCGCGCGGCAGCCGAAGCTGCCGGGACCGAAGGCATTCTTGGCGACTGCCACGCGTCCGGAACAGCGATCATTGCCGAGCTGGGCGCCGAGCATATGCGCACCGGCTGGCCGATCTGCTACACATCCGCTGACAGTGTATTTCAGATCGCGGCTCATGAGGAAAGCTTTGGGCTGGAACGGTTGCTGGACATGTGCCGCGCGCTTGCACCGCGTTTGCATCAGATGAAAGTCGGGCGTGTCATTGCGCGCCCCTTTGTCGGAACGCCTGAGGCGGGGTTTGATCGGACGACCAATCGCAAGGATTTCGCCATTCTGCCCCCGGCACCGGTGCTGACCAATTGGGTGCAGGATGCAGGGCGGCGGGTTCATGCTGTAGGTAAGATCGGCGACATCTTCTCGATGCAAGGGATCAACACGCTGCGCAAAGGGTCGGATGCCCAGCTAATGCAGCACCTGTCTGACCTTGTGGACGAGGCGGAAGAGGGCAGTCTGGCCTTCGCCAACTTTGTCGAGTTCGACAGCCTGTACGGACATCGCCGGGACATCAGCGGATATGCGCGTGCGTTGGAATGGTTCGACCGCGAGATCGGAGAAGTCCTTAAGAAGCTTCACCCGGGCGACCTGTTGCTGTTGACTGCTGATCATGGCAATGACCCAAGCTGGACCGGAACAGATCACACCCGTGAACAGGTTCCGGTTCTGATTGCGGGGCAGGGTGCGGGACAGATCGGGCAAGTGGATTTTGCCGATATCGCGGCCAGCATTGCCCATCATCTGAATATTCCGGCGCAAGGGCCGGGAAGGAACTTTTTATGAGCGTTGCAGACCTGCCCAAAATTGAACTGCATCTTCACCACGAAGGTGCAGCGCCTCCGGCCTTCATCCGTCAGCTTGCGCATGAAAAACGTGTGGATCTGAGCGGTATCTTCAAACCGGACGGATCTTATGATTTTCGTGATTTCGCGCATTTCCTGAGCGTGTACGAAGCCGCTTGCGAAGTTCTGAAAACGCCCGAAGACTTCCGGCGGCTGACATTGGCCATTCTTGAGGAAAGCGCTGAAAATGGCGTGGTTTATTCCGAGACCTTCCTCAGCCCTGATTTTTGCGGCGGTGGCGACCTGCATGCGTGGCGGGATTATCTGAACGCCATTCAGGATGCGGCAGACGAGGCCGAGCGTAAATTCGGTATCACCTTGCGCGGTGTCGTTACATGTGTCCGCCATTTTGGCGCCGAACAAGCCAGGCGAAGTGCCCATTGTGCGGCCGAGACCGCCGGAAACTGGATCACCGGTTTCGGCATGGGCGGCAACGAATCCATTGGCACGCAGGGCGATTTCAAATGGTCTTTCGATTGTGCCCGCGAAGCCGGGCTGCGCCTGACCACGCATGCGGGTGAGTTTGGCGGTCCTGACAGTGTGCGCGACGCTGTGCGCGATCTGGGGGTTGAGCGTATCGGGCACGGCGTCCGCGCCATCGAAGACCTTGATCTTGTACGTGAACTGGTTGACCGGGATATCACGCTTGAAGTGTGTCCGGGTTCGAATGTGGTTCTGGGCCTTTTCCCAGATTTTGCTGCCCACCCCATCGCGAAACTGCGCGATGCGGGCGTAAAGGTTACGGTTTCCACCGACGATCCTCCGTTTTTTCACACGACCATGCGGCGGGAATATGAGATGTTGAACGCGGCTTTCGGTTGGGAGGCCGGGGATATTGCGACATTGAATGAGATGGCCCTGAATGCGGCCTTCTGCGATGAAGACACCCGCGCGCGGGTCAAGAAAAGACTGGAGAACACATGAGCGAACATCTGACCGTCGTCGATCACCCGCTGGTGCAACACAAGCTGACGCTCATGCGGGACAAGGGCACCTCGACCGCCGGGTTCCGGCAGTTGTTGCGCGAAATCACATTGCTGCTGGCCTACGAGGTCACGCGCGACATTCCCTTGACCACGCGCAATATCGAAACGCCGATGGAAGAGATGGACGCCCCCATTCTGGCAGGTAAGAAAATGGCGCTGGTGTCAATCCTGCGCGCCGGAAACGGGATGCTGGATGGGGTGCTTGAACTTGTGCCTTCAGCACGCGTCGGTTTCGTGGGGCTGTATCGCGACGAAGAAACGCTGAAACCCGTACAGTATTATTTCAAGGCCCCCGAAAGCCTGAAGGACCGTTTGGTCATTGCGGTGGATCCAATGCTGGCCACCGGCAACAGCTCGGCCGCGGCCATTGACCTACTGAAAGAGGCCGGGGCGACGGATATTCGCTTTCTGTGCCTGTTGGCGGCACCCGAAGGTGTCGCGCGGATGAAAGAAGCGCACCCTGACGTGCGTATCGTCACAGCAGCGCTGGACCGCGAGTTGAACTCGAAAGGCTACATCATGCCCGGTCTGGGGGATGCCGGTGACCGGATGTTCGGAACCAAGTAACCCGGTTTATTCGCCGCAAATATTCTGTAGCCGGACCCAGTCGCGGTCCGGCAGCACCTGTTCCAGCGCCCTTCCCGCCATTGGATCCGCTTCGATCAGGCCAAGAACGGTTTCGCCGGTCACATCACGGGCATAGGCGTAGGGGGTTGAGGGAAGCGCGCTTTGCGAGAACATCGCCAGCAAATCGTCATCAGAAATGGCCGGGCGGGGCTGTGACAGGACCTGCTCGGTATATTTGTCGATAATCTCGGACGTCAGTCCGCCGGTTGTCAGCAGTCTAAAGGCAGAGGTTGCGCCGGTTCTGTCCAGCAAGTCATCCAGCGGGTCTTTGTGCGCGGTCCGCGCCCGTTCAGCAATCACATAGCCCGCTGCGACCGCAGGGTCTTCGTAATCCTCTACCAAAGCACGGCTTAGCAGGACTGTGCCGCCAGGCAGGCTGAGGCTGTCCTGAACGCCTGCGGGCAGAATGATGATCTGCCGTACGCCGGTGCGCCGGGCCAATTGTTCCAGTGAATCCCGAGCATCCCGCGACGTACAGGCCCGGCCCGAGACGCGCTCGATCCGATGCAAGATCATATCGCCGATTTCTTGCCGTTTAACTTGGGGCACGACCGAGACAACATGGTTTTGCAGCGCACCGGGCAGCCAGAACAGCAACAGCGCCAGCACAGCGGCCACGACGCCTCCGACACTCAGCCAGCGCAAACGCCCCGGGTGGGGGCGGGACCGATCTATAGCGCGCTGCAATCGGTCGATCGCTTCAAGCATCGTGGTTTCGGATTCGGCCAGCTCAAGCGTTTCATCCGGATCACCGTCCGGGTTGAATATGGCCGGAAAGGAACCGGGGTTCTGGCGTTCAAGTGCTGCCAGCGACCAGTGGGTCAGTGCCCTGTCATTGAAATCGGAAATGGTCAGGGTGGCTTCGCCGATAGACACCACAACCTCGCGCCGCTGTTCATCGGGCGAGGGGCGCCACAGACCGGTGGCTTCGATCCGCTGGTACTGTTTCAGGGCCGTCATCTGGGTGGGTCTGCTCGAATTTGTTTTGCCGCAGCTTAGCATGGTGAAATCGCAGGGCGCAAACCTGTTGCGCAGTCATTGCGAATTGTGCTGGATACCCGAAAGGATCGAGACTGTCGGCCCACGATCACAATCAGGACACGACTTCATGCAGGCGCATTCCTCATCTTCTGCTGTGCTGGCTTCGGCCCTGATGGTCAGTGCCATGGCAATTATCGGCGTCATCGACAATGTTGTGATCCTTTTGGCCGAAACCGTCGGGCTGTGGCAGTTCCATCTGACCCGTGCACTGTTGATGCTGCCGCTGATAGTTGGCCTGTCGTTTCTGGGGCTGGGCGGGTTGAGGCCCGTGCGGTGGGGTCCCGTCATTTTGCGCAGCGTTCTGATTACCACGGCAATGCTGTTCTATTTTGCATCCCTTGCCATGATGCCTATTGCACAGGCGCTGGCAGGGTTGTTCACCTCACCGATTTTTGTGCTGTTGATCTCCGCTCTGGTGCTCAGGCAACCAATAGGGCCGTGGCGCATACTGGCAGTACTGATTGGATTTACTGGCATCCTTCTGGTGCTTCAGCCAAACCCCGGCGATTTTGACCTGCGCACGTTGGTGCCCGTGGCGGCCGGGTTTTTCTATGCCCTCAGTTCGATCCTCACACGTACACATTGTTCTCAGGAAAGCACTGTGGCCATGCTGGCCGTCATGGTCATTACGCTGGGTTTGGCCGGTGCGATGGGGCTCACGTTTCTGACAATCTCGCCGGTCGTTACGGCAGACGGTGCCGAGGGGTTTGTTACGCGTGGATGGGTCTGGGATATGGGGCCTGCCATACCGTGGCTGGTTACTCAGGCTATCGGTTCTACAATCGCGGTTTTCATGCTGATCAAGGCGTATCAGGTGGGCGAGCCGTCTTATGTGGCGGTGTTCGAGTATTCTGTCATGATTTTCGGCCCGCTTTTCGCTTTTGTGGCCTTTGGACAAACCATTGGCGTCTTTCAGATTTCGGGCATCCTTATGATTGCGTCAGCGGGTCTGTTGCTGGGGTGGCGCGCCAGCCGATCATCTGACCAGCAAAAAGTTGCCTGACGCGATTGGGTCGTATGTACGTCTAAGCCAGACCGTTTTGTTATTTCCGTATCCAGTGAAACGCCGTGGATTCGGAGGATCGACAAATGGCATTCGTTTCAGAAATGGCAAAAATGCTCGGTGAGCTTTCTGGAGTGTTCACGAAAACCCTCGGTAATTACGCGGAATTGGTCAAAAATGGGCGCAAATATGTCTGAAATGTGACGGGCAGAATTTTTGGTGTTAGCTCATTGGCATAACCGTTTTGTGCCAAAAGGGGGTAAGGCACGTGTCCGAAGTAACAAGTATTTCTGTTTATCTGGATCAGCTGCCAGAAGTTGATCGAACCAACAAAAAACAGGCGGTAAATGCGCGCCGTGGCGGGTTTTTGCACGGCACCAAGATCGCCACGACTGCAGGGTGGAAGCCGGTCGAACGGATCGCGGTAGGTGATCTGGTTCGAACCCTCGATCATGGGTTTAAAGAGGTTCGGCGCATCTCAATAAGCGTTGTGGTCATTCCGGCCGATGAGCGCCGGGTCGAGTTCCTGCCGATCCTCGTGCCTGCCCACGCCGCATATAACGGGCGAGCTGTCTGGTTGATGCCCGAACAGGGCATGGCGCTGAACCTGTCCCGGATCAACGCCAAGGCCGATGGACCTTCGGTGTTGCCCGCGCGTTTGCTGAACGGAGCCGGTCGCCTGACGTCACAGGCACCGGGGTCGTCTTTTGAAGTGTTTTCCTTGTTCTTTGATGATGATCAGGTGATCTTTGTCGAAGGCGGATTGCAGGCCTATTGCCCGTCCGGTCGCTTCAACATGCGCGGCGCAACTACGGGAACACGGTATGAAGTCGCGACCGAAGAGGTTGCCTCCGACCTGATCCATTCGCTTATAAGCAGAGGCGATATGTCGGCTCTTGCTAACCCATTGGGTGCGCTGCCTGCACCCATTCCCCAGGAACCGATATTTCCGATCCGCCCGCCATTTGGGGTCAGGCGACCGGGTCGACCGGGACGCCCAAGCGCGCCGGTTCTGTTCCTGCGGCCCGAATGGCAGATCTAACCAAACACTGACAAGAACGATGCGGGCGCATGATGACATGCGCCCGCGTCATTGGATTAAGCGGCTTTTGCTTCGGGGTTGAAGCGACCGTAGAAGCTCTGACCTTTTTCTGCCATCTCGCGCAGCAGCGGCGGGCAGGCAAAGCGTTCGCCGTATGTCTCGGCCAATTGATCACAACGCTCGGCCGCATAGGGCGTGCCGATGATGTCCAGCCAGCTGAATGGACCACCCGACCACGGGGCAAACCCCCAGCCCAGAATTGCACCGACATCGCCCTCGCGGATGTCTTCCAGAACACCTTCTTCCAGTGCGCGGACCGCTTCCAGAACCTGAGCAAACATCAGACGTTCCTGCACTTCGATCAGGTCAGGCTGGTCATCGGCAAGCGGATACTTCTCTTGCAGGCCCTTCCAGTATTCGACGCGCTTGCCCTTTTCGTCATAGTCGAAGAAACCCGCGTTCGCCTTGCGACCCAGACGGCCCTGTTCCTCCATCCAGAAGATCAAATCGTCCGAGGGGCTTTCCGGATAGGCATCGCCCATCGCCGCCTTTGTCGCGCGGGCGATCTTGGCACCCAGATCAATCGAGGTTTCGTCGGTCAACTGGATCGGACCGACCGGGAAACCCAACTGCCGCGCGGCGTTGTCGATCAAAATGGGGCTGACGCCTTCAGTGACCATGCGCGCGCCTTCGTTGATATATGGAATGATGCAGCGGTTTGCGTAGAAGAAACGCGCATCGTTGACCACGATCGGGGTCTTGCGGATCTGGCGCACATAGTCCAGCGCCTTGGCCACCGCACGATCCCCGGTTTCCTTGCCCTTGATAATCTCGACCAGGAACATCTTCTCGACCGGTGAGAAGAAGTGGATGCCGATGAACTGGTCTGCCCGCACCGAGGCTTTGGCCAGATCGCTGATCGGCAGGGTCGAGGTGTTCGATGCAAAGATGCAGTCCTCGGGGATAATCGCCTCGACCTTCTTGGTCATCTCAGCCTTGACGCCCATGTCTTCAAAGACGGCTTCGATAATCAGGTCACACCCTTTCAGGTTGTCCAGATCCGGCGTCGCGGTGATGCGACCCAGCATGGCCTCTTTTTTCTCAGCCGTGACCTTGCCGCGCTTCATGCCTTTGTCGAGATAGGTATCGGTATAGGCTTTGCCTTTGTCCGCAGCCTCCTGGTCGCGGTCGATCAGAACCACTTCCATACCGGCCTGCGCCGAAACCAGGGCGATACCAGCCCCCATCATGCCCGCGCCCAGAACACCGATCTTCTTGACCGACTGATCCGGGACACCGGCGGGGCGCACGGCGCCTTTTTCCAGCGCTTCCTTGTTCAGGAACAGCGACCGGATCATCGCACCTGACGAAGGGTTCATCAGCACGGACGTGAACCAGCGCGCTTCGATTTTCAGCGCGGTGTCGAAATCCACCAGAGCGCCTTCGTAAACCGCGCTCAGCAGAGCCTTGGCTGCCGGGAAAGCCCCTTGGGTCTTGCCGTTCACCATCGCCGACGCGCCAACGAAGTTCATGAAGCCTGCAGGATGATAGGGGGCGCCACCGGGCATCTTATAACCCTTCGCGTCCCATGGCTTGACCAGATCGGCGTCCTTGGCGTTCAGCACCCATTCCTTGGCTGCTGCCATTGGATCGGCTGCAATCTCGTCGATATAGCCTGCGCCCTTGGCTTTCTTGACGTCCAGCATCTTGCCTTCCAGCAACAGCGGAGCCGCGGCAATGGCGCCAACTTTGCGGACCATGCGGGTGGTGCCGCCCGCACCGGGGAAGATGCCGACCATGATCTCGGGCAGGCCGTACTTCGCTTTTGGGTTTTCAGCCGCAAAGATACGATGGGTGGACAGCGGCAGTTCCATACCGATGCCCGCAGCGGTCCCCGGCAGAACTGTAGCAATCGGCTTGCCACCTTTCTTGTTCTTGGGGTCCATGCCAGCCAGTTCGATCTTGCGCAACAGGGCGTGCATTTTCATCGTTCCCTCGAACAGACCCTTGGCCGGATTGTCGCCCGCCTGTTCTTTCATCACCGCCAGCAGGTTCAGATCCATGCCGCCCGCAAATGACCCTTCCTTGCCCGAAGTAACGATGATGCCTTTCACCTCATCGTCGGCCAGCGCCTGATCGATGCAATCGCTCAATTCTGCTAGCCCATCAAAGGACATCACGTTCATGGTCTTCCCGGGCACGTCCCAGGTGATCGTGGCGACGCCGTCTGCGTCTTTGCTCAGAGTGAAATCAGTCATTGTCATCTCCAATCTGGTCAGCCGTCAGCGGGCTGCCATCTTTGCGTGTGAAGGAGAATCCGTTCTCATCAACCTTCACCATCATGTCCATGTCGCTGTAATAGCCGGTCTCGGTCGGGGTCCGTGTGCCCACCACCAGAAAGGTCATGGGCGCATCGGTCTTGTTCACAAGATGATGGCCGTTGGCCTCACCTGCGGGCCAGGCAGCGCAATCGCCGGGCTGCATCTCGTTTTCGCCATCATCATCGACCAGCGTGCACGAGCCGGTGAGGATGATGGCAAACTCGTCCTGCTTCATGTGGTAATGGCGCAGCGAGGACAGGCCCTGCGGTTCCAGCCGCACGATGTTGACCCCGTATTGGGTCAGCCCGCCCGCATCGCCCACCCGCTGCGCGAAGCGACCTGCGGTCGCTTCGGCCAGCTTGCCGGGATAGGCCGAGCCGCCCTGAAACGGGATCTGAGAAAGATCCAGCTTGGGCATCAGACGCGCTCGATAATGGTTGCCGCACCCATGCCGGATGCAATGCAAAGCGTGGCCAGACCGGTTTCCTTGTCCTGACGCTCAAGCTCATCCAGCAGCGTACCGATGATCATCGCACCCGTGGCACCCAGCGGGTGACCCATCGCGATCGAGCCACCGTTGACGTTGACCAGTGCAGGATCGACATCAAATGCCTGCTGGAAACGCAGCACGACCGAGGCGAAGGCTTCGTTCACTTCAAACAGGTCCAGATCGCTGATCTTCATGCCATTGTCGGCCAAAATCTTCTCGGTCACCGGTACCGGGCCGGTCAGCATAATGGTTGGATCGGTGCCAATCTTGGCGGTGGCCTTGATGCGAGCACGCGGCTTGAGGCCGTATTTCTCGCCAAATTCCTTGTTGCCGATCAGAACAGCAGCGGCTCCGTCCACGATGCCCGAGCTGTTGCCTGCATGGTGGATGTGGTTTATGCGTTCAAGATGGGGGTATTTCAGCATCGCAACCTTGTCGAAGCCAGGCATCTGTTCGCCCATCATTGCGAATGACGGGTTCAAAGCGCCGAGGCTCTGCATATCGGTGCCCGGACGCATGTATTCATCGCGGTCCAGAATGGTCAGACCGTTTTGATCCTTGACGGTGATCACGGATTTCTCAAACCGGTTGTCGGCCCAGGCTTCCGCAGCACGTCTTTGCGATTCAACCGCCAGCGCATCCGCGTCATCACGGGTAAAGCCATACTCGGTGGCAATGATGTCGGCCGAGATGCCCTGAGGCACGAAATAGGTCTCCATCGCCAGCGAGGGGTCAACGGCGATTGCTGCACCGTCGCTGCCCATGGCCACGCGACCCATCATCTCGACACCGCCTGCAATGTAGGCATCGCCCGCGCCGCCTTTCACCTGGTTTGCGGCCAGGTTCACGGCTTCCATGCCCGAGGCGCAGAAACGGTTGATCGCCAGACCTGGGATCGACTGGTCGAGGTCGGACGCCAGAACGGCCGAGCGCGCCAGACAGCCGCCTTGCTCCATCACTTGCGTGACGTTTCCCCAGATCACGTCTTCGACAGCGTGACCTTCTAGGTTGTTGCGCTCTTTCACCGCGTTCAGGGTCAGGGCGGACAGGCGCACCGAGGTTACCTCGTGCAGGCTGCCATCCTTGCGGCCCTTGCCGCGCGGCGTGCGCAGGGCGTCATAGATATAGGCTTCGGTCATGGGTCTTCTCCTCAAGCTCGATCCGACGGGTTGCCGGGCATCAGGTCATAGGGGTGTTTCCAGCCGGGCTGTTCGGACAAGCGGGTCAGCCAGGCGTCGATATGGGGCCAGTCGGCACGGTCAAAACCGAATGGTTCAGGGTAATACAGATAGCCGCAGCAGCTAAGGTCGGCGTTGGTCACGTCGTCGCCGACGATCCAGTCGCGGCCTTCCAGATGCGCGTTCAGGATCTCATAAGCTGCTTTCAAACGTCCTTTATTGAATGCAATGACGTCAGGGTTGCGGTGCTGCTCGGGTAGGAAATTGATCAGGAACCGCGTCAAACCAGCCATTGAGCTGAGTTTGTGATTGTCCCACAAAACCCAACGCAGAATATCGTAGTTTTCTTCCCGGTCCTTGCCACCGAACTTGCCGGATTTCTCTGTGACATAGGCCTGAATCGCGCCGGATTGGCTGGTGCGAAAATCTCCATCGACAAGAACAGGTGCCTCACCCAACTCGTTTACATCAGCACGATATTCCGGCGTGCGGGTTACACCTTTGAAGAAATCGACAAAGACCGGTTCCCACTCCAATCCGGACATTTCCAGAGCCAAAGCAGCTTTGTAGCTGTTTCCACTTTCTCCGAAGCAATGAAGTTTGATGGTCATGTGCTCGCCCCTCCCAAGGCGCATTTGGCTAGGCCGGATTTGAGTATTTTTGAAAAGATGAAGGGCAGTAGGTAACCTTTCATCAACCATCTTCGTATTCAGTGGTCGTGCAGTACAGGCTGGAGAGCCGATGACCGCAAAAGGTGAAGTCGTTCCTGTCCTGATGGCGAGTGCGCCCGGTGGCAGGGACGCATCGCCGCTTCATCTTTTCACAAATACTCCCGCCGGAGGCGTCCGGCATTCAAATTAAAGGCGCCGTTGAGTTTTCTCCGCAGCAGTTCACCTCTTCCGTGCCTCAAGTTCGGAATTGAAGATGCGTAGGCGGTGGGTCAGGTTCTCCTCATCAATCACGCTGTTGAAATTCTCGAACAAGAAAGACAGCGCCTCGCCTTCGTCCAGACCAGCATCCCGCGCGAACGCTTTGAGTTTGCGATACCCATCTTCAGTCATCGCAACCGGAAAGCGGCGGGTCAGGCGAAAACGTTTTGGCATTTGGTCTCCTCCGGTAAGCTGGGTCCGGGCGGTGTTGCCCGGACCCAGACTGAGTTCAGAAGTTCGCCGCGTCTAGTGCCATTACCGTGTCCGCACCGGTCTGAATGCGCGCAAGATGCATCGCTGTCGCTGGCAGGCGGCGCGCCATGTAGAAGCGACCGGTGTTGATCTTGGTCTCGTAGAACTCTTTGTCCGACGCATTACTGTCCAGAGCGTTCTGCGCGGCCTTGGCCATCTGCGCCCACATCAGACCCAGGCAAACATGGCCGAACATGTGCATGAAGTCATAGGACCCGGACAGTGCATTATTCGGGTTCTTCATACCTTCCTGCATGAAATACATGCCTGCGGCCTGAAGATCCTTGGACGCAGCTTTCAGCGGTTCGATGAAGGCTTTATCGTAAGCTTCGTCCTTGCCGCCGTTTTCTTTGCAGAAGCTTTTGACCATCTCGAAGAAGGCCATGACGTGTTTGCCGCCATCCTGCGCCAGCTTGCGACCCACAAGGTCAAGCGCCTGAACGCCATTTGCGCCTTCGTAGATCATCGCGATGCGGGCGTCGCGGGTGTATTGTGACATACCCCATTCTTCGATGTAGCCATGGCCACCATAGACCTGCTGCGCCTGAACGGTCATGTCGTAACCTTCGTCGGTCAGGAAGCCTTTGATGACCGGAGTCAGCAACGAGATCAGCCCGTCTGCATCCTTGTCTCCCGCGCGGTGCGCCTTGTCGATCATTGTCGCGCCCCAAAGGATGAACGCGCGTGCGCCTTCGGTAAAGCTTTTCTGATCCATCAGGTTGCGACGGATATCTGGATGCACAATCAGAGGATCGGCCGGACCATCCGGATTTTTGATACCGGTCACATCGCGACCCTGCAAACGGTCTTTGGCGTATTCCAGAGCGTTCTGATAGGCCGCTTCGGCTTGCGACAGGCCCTGCATGCCCACACCCAGACGCGCTTCGTTCATCATGGTGAACATGGCGCGCATGCCCTTGTGCTCTTCGCCCAGCAGCCAGCCGGTGGCTTCGTCATAGTTCATGACGCAGGTCGAGTTGCCGTGGATGCCCATTTTCTCTTCGATCTTTCCGACCGATACGCCGTTGCGTTCGCCCAGGCTGCCGTCTTCGTTCACAATGAATTTGGGCACAATAAACAGCGACACGCCTTTGATGCCCTCGGGGCCACCTGGGATCTTGGCCAGCACCAGGTGGATGATGTTGTTTGCCATGTCGTGGTCGCCGGCCGAGATAAAGATCTTCTGGCCGGAAATCTTATAGCTGCCATCACCCTGCGGTTCTGCCTTGGTACGCATCAGGCCCAGATCGGTGCCACAATGAGGTTCGGTCAGGTTCATGGTGCCGGTCCATTCACAGCTGACCATGTTGGGCAGGTATTTGTTCTTCTGCTCGTCTGTCCCGTGCGCCAGAATGGCCGAGGCCGCGCCATGGGTCAGGCCCTGATACATGGTGAAAGCCTGGTTGGAGCCCGAGAACATCTCACCCACGGCCGTACCGATCACGTAGGGCATGTTCTGGCCACCATATTCTTCCGGCATGTCGAGGCCAGTCCAGCCACCTTCCTTCATCTGCTCGAACGCGTCTTTGAACCCGGTAGGTGTGTACACAATGCCGTTTTCCAACCGGCACCCTTCGGTGTCACCAACAACGTTCAAAGGATGCAGGACGTTGGCGGCAACCTTGCCTGCTTCTTCCAGAACTGCGCCGGTGAATTCGGCCTCCAGTTCATCATAGCCGGGGATGTCCGACTGCGAGACTTTCAGAACATCGTGCAGAATGAACTGCATGTCTTTGGTTGGCGCGTTGTAAACGGGCATGTGAAGCTCCCTTAATTCATATGTCCGGAAAGCAGGGCGAGGTTACTCGGCCGCCTTCTTTTCCTGTTTCATTGAGGCGATGACTTTCTCGCCCCAGCGCAACTGCTCTTTCAGATCGTCGATGGCCTGCGTCAGCTCTTCGCGGCGCGATTCCATGTCAGCCAGACGTTCGCACGCGATTTCATAAGTGCGATTCATCTGGGTGACCTGTTGATCGCCCACATGGTAGAGATCCAGCAGCTGTCGAATTTCCTCGAGGCTGAACCCGAATCTTTTGCCGCGCAGGATCAGCTTCAGCCGCGCCCGGTCACGTTTGGTGAACAGACGTTTTTGGCCTTCGCGGATCGGGAACAGTAGTTCCTTTGCCTCGTAGAACCGCAAGGTGCGTGGTGTGACATCATAGGTCTCGCACATCTCGCGAATGGTCATCACATCTTCGGTCATTCGTCATACTCTCGTCACTGGCGTCATGAGACATGAGTTGCGCAGTTGGTGGGCGCTTTACAACATGTGAGTGACGTTTACGTAATCCAGACGCTGCGTCACTTTTAAGTTGACGTAACATCCGTGCACGTAAGCAGCTTCCGGTGTAATTTTGTTACCGTTACGTCAACTAATTTCCGGCATGAATAAACGGGTGCCTTGAAGGGAATGCGCACCGGTTTTGACAGGTTCTGCCACCTGCAATGCTTTGTTATGAAATATCGGAAAAGGTTATTCCAGCGACTTGGCCGTTTGGTCGCGCAGGCTTTTGAGTTCGTCCATTGCCTCATCCAGCTGCTGTCGCTGCTGCTGAAGCTCACTCATCTGGCGGTCCGCCATTTCGACAAAGGTGGCCATCTGGGCCTCGTTTCCCTGATCTTCATAGATCAGTAGCCATTGGCGAATCTCTTCTAGAGGAAAACCAAACTTTCGGCCGCGCATGATCAGTTTCATCCGCGCGCATTCCCGGGCCCCATAAAAGCGCGAACGCCCTTCGCGGTCCGGTTGCAAAAGCTCGATATATTCGTAGTAGCGCAAGGTGCGCGGTGTCACTTCAAACTCGGCGCACATTTCTTTGAATGACAAACGGTTGTTGGACATTCCCGGTCTCCTCGTCAGCAACCTAGGCGGTCCCGATCCCAAGCGCAACAGGTAGGCTTGCTCTTTACCGGAACACCGGCTCATAAAGGCGGTGCAGAGAACAGGACGCATACCCATGGTCGGTAAGACAGTTTTAGCCCGCCAGTTTATCGAGGCGATCCCCCATGCGCGGGCATTGAACCTTACGCTCACGCAGATCGGCGAAGGTGAGGCAGAGATAACCTTGCCCTACAACGAAGACCTGATCGGGGATCCGCGCACAGGGGTGATTCATGGGGGGGCGATATCCACGATCCTGGACACCTGTTGTGGTGCTGCGGTGATGAGCCACCCGTCGGCCCCCGGAGGAACCGCAACAATCGATCTGCGGATAGACTATATGCGCGCGGCGACGCCAGGTCAGACGATTACTGCGCATGCCGTCTGTCACCATATCACGCGAAACGTTGCCTTCGTGCGGGCCACCGCAATGGACAACGACACGGATCTGCCTGTGGCGACTGCCTCGGGCTCTTTTACGGTTGAAGGGAAGTAATATGCCAAGACCTCGTCCCGAGCCGATGCAGGTGGTCAAGCAGCGCCGCGATGCAGCCCTACGCGCGCTTGTTGACGGCGTACCGTATATACGTTTTCTGAACATCAGTTTCGACAGGCGCGGGGATGAGCTGACCGGCGTTTTGAATTTCGATGACAAGCTGATCGGCAATCCGTTTCTGCCTGCAATTCATGGCGGCGTAACCGCTGCCTTTTTGGAGGTGACAGCCGTTATCACGCTGAGCTGGGAACACATATTCCCAAGTATAGAAAACGGTGAGATCGATGCAGATGCCATCGTGTCAGACGAAAGCATCCGGTTTCCGAAGACGATCGACTTTACCGTCGACTATCTGCGTTCCGGCTTGCCGCGAGACGCCTATGCGAGGGCGTTTATCAGCCGGTCCGGGCGGCGTTACGCCTCGGTACGGGTTGAAGCCTGGCAGGACAATCATGCGAAACTGTTTGCGCAGGCCTCCGGGCATTTCTTGATGCCGCAACCTGCCAGAGACAAGAGCTGACCATGCAGGACGCCTCGGCGCCCATCACGCATGGACGGGTGCTGAAGATCGCGGTGCCGATTGTCCTGTCGAACGCCACGGTCCCGATTCTGGGGGCAGTGGATACCGGCGTTGTCGGTCAGTTAGGGCAGGCTGCGCCTATCGGGGCGGTCGGGATCGGCGCAGTTATCCTGTCAACGATCTACTGGATCTTCGGCTTCTTGCGGATGGGAACCACCGGGATGGCGGCGCAGGCACGCGGGGCAGGCGACGCTGTTGAAACCCGCGCTTTGCTGATGCGTGGTCTGATTCTTGGCGGCGCGGCCGGGTTGTTCTTTATCCTCACCCAAGTGGCTGTGTTCGCGGGTGCGTTCGCTTTATCTCCGGCAAGTCCCGAGGTCGAAACGCTGGCCCACGCCTATCTTGAGATTCGAATTTGGGGCGCGCCTGCCACTATCGCGCTTTATGCGGTTACCGGATGGTTGATTGCGGTTGAACGCACGCGCGGGGTTTTTGTTCTTCAGGTCTGGATGAACGGATTGAACATCGTTCTGGATCTATGGTTCGTGCTTGGTCTCGGCTGGGGTGTCGAAGGGGTTGCCATAGCCACTTTGATTGCGGAATGGACAGGTCTGGCGCTGGGCCTTTGGCTGTGTCGGGATGGGTTCGAAGACGGAACCTGGCGTGACTGGGCCCGCATATTTGATGCCGTTCGGCTGCACCGGATGTTGCAGGTCAACGGCGATATCATGATCCGGTCGGTTTTGCTAACCGGATCCTTCACGACCTTTCTTTTCGTCGGTTCCGATCTGGGTGATGTCAATCTGGCGGCCAATCAGGTCTTGCTTCAGTTTCTAGAAATCACAGCTTTTGCGCTGGACGGGTTTGCCTTTTCCGCCGAGGCGCTAGTCGGAAGCGCGGTGGGTGCCAGAGACAGGTATCAGGTGCGCCGCGCGTCCGTCATGACTTCGCAATGGGGTGTTGGCGGTGCCCTGTTACTGGGTGTGGTTTTCTTTGTCGCCGGACCGGCGTTGATCGACCTCATGTCAACATCGCCGCAGGTGCGCGAGGCCGGGCGCGAGTTTCTTATCTGGGCCGCGTTGGCACCCGTTATAGGCGTGGCAAGCTGGATGTTTGACGGCATCTACATAGGTGCTACATGGACCCGCGCCATGCGTAGCGCGATGTTCCAATCGGTCGCTATCTATCTGGTTGCGCTGTTCATTCTGGTGCCAAGTTTCGGAAACCACGGCCTGTGGGCCGCGTTGATGGTGCTTAATATAGCACGTGGCGTGACTTTGGGATGGCGCTATCCCAAGCTCGAGGCGCAGGTGGCCTAGAGCAGCGCAAGAAGGTTTTCCGGCGGACGCCCTATGGCGGCCTTATCCCCCGCAATTGCAAGCGGACGCTCAATCAGGATCGGGTTTTCAGCCATGGCCCGGATCAGGGCGTCGTCTGGCGAAGCCTTTGTCAGCCCCAGTTCCTTGAACCGAGATTCTCCGGTACGAATCATCTCAACGGGCGAAAGCCCCAAGGCGGATTGTGCCGCTCGCAGCTCATCGATTGATGGTGCATCCTCAAGATATTTGCGCACCGTGACCCGTGCGCCATTCTTTTCCAGTAATGCAAGACCCGCGCGGGATTTTGAACAGCGCGGGTTGTGCCAATATTCGATCATAGCCAGTCCTCTCGTTTGCTGCCGACGGCTTGGGCTACATTCTCAAAGCCGTCGCGGGCCAGTAGTTCATCCAGCCCGTTCGCAATGTCCGCCGCCAGAGAAATGCCGCCATACACCATCGCCGTATAGAACTGCACAGCAGATGCCCCGGCGCAGATCTTGGCATAGGCCTGTTCCGCATTGCTGATGCCACCGACGCCGATCAGGGGAATGTCACCCCCGGTCAACTGGCTGAGCCGCGCCAGAACACGTGTTGATTTCTCGAACAGCGGTGCGCCGGACAGCCCGCCGGTTTCACCTTTGTGCGAACTGCGCAGCCCGTCGCGTGACAGGGTGGTGTTGGTGGCGATCACGGCATCCACACGGGTCTCGCGCGCAACCTCGGCAATGTTCTGCAACTCGGCATCGGTCAGGTCCGGCGCGATTTTCAGGAAGATGGGCAGCGGGCGAGGCAGCGCATCCCGGGTTTCAATCACACTGTTCAAAAGTGCGCTCAGCGCTGCTTTGCCCTGCAAATCCCGCAGCTTTTCCGTATTCGGGGATGACACGTTGACCGTGGCAAAATCCAGATGCGCGGCACAATGCGCCAGCACCTTGACGAAATCACCTGCGCGATCCTCGCTGTCCTTGTTGGCGCCCAGATTCAGGCCGATCACCCCATTCTTGGGGCGATCAGCAAGCCGTTTTGCCATCACCTCCATGCCTTCGTTGTTGAAGCCAAAACGGTTGATCGCCGCTTTGTCCTCGGTCAGGCGAAACAGGCGGGGTTTGGGGTTTCCCGGTTGGGGGCGCGGTGTGACGGCGCCGACTTCGATGAAGCCGAATCCTGCGCGTGACAGCGGCGTCAGAACCTCACCGTTCTTGTCGAAGCCCGCGGCCAATCCTACCGGGTTAGGCAGGTCCAAACCTGCAAGGCTGGTTTTCAGGCGCGGCGTTGCCACCGGCCCCGGCGCAGGCGCAAGCCCCGCCTTCAAAGCCCTGATCGACATTCCGTGGGCGGTCTCGGGGTCCATGCAATGCAGGGCCGCAAGCCCGAACTTCTCGGTCAGTTTCATCCAAACGCTTTCCCGCTTTTGCTTGATCCGCACCGGATCAGGCGCGAGGTTTCTACCGCAGCCTGCCGATGGACCACCGCTGCCCGGTACACCGGGTCAGTCACCATTTCCAGAAACGCATATGCAGTCGGATAGCGTGCGATAAAGACGGCATCCCATACCTCATCAGCCGGTCCGATCAGAGTCGTTTCAAATACACCCCGCCACAGGATGCTTGCCCCGATACGGCCAATGATTGCGGCGGTTTCAGTCCCGTATTTCTGATAGGCCTGCGCCCCGGTCAGCCCTGCGCCGGCCAATTCATGCGAACTGGGATACTGCGCCTCGGCGCGGAACTTCACTAGATTGAGCATCTCGATCGGCCGGTCGCGGTCCAGGGCCTTGAACGCCTCGAACTGGGCGCGATCCGGATCGACATAGGATGTCATGCCATGTCCTCGGGAAACCGATGTGCCGTACCGACAAAAGGCAGCGGACGCGCCCAGACAACATCGCTTAACCTGATCTGACGATACAGATGCGGAAACAGGGCGTTTCCTCGCGACACTTCCCATTTCAGGTCATCGCCCATGGCGTCGGCATCACATGCCAACAGTGTAAGCCCTTCAACGCCGGCAAAATGCTTGGCGGCGGTTTCAGCCGCTTGTTCAGCGGTGGAAAAGTGAACAAACCCGTCTGACACGTCAATGGGTGCTCCGTCTGTGGCGCCCAGACTTTGCAGTTCAGCCCATTCGTCGGTTCGGAAAATCTTGTAGATCAGCATGATGACCTGATGCCCCGCACGGCGCTTGGAATCAAGCTGGATTTCTCCTTTGACTCTCAGTCGACATAAGCGCACGATCCCCGGCAATAATAATAGGGAGTTCCAAGATGTTGACCCGATTTTTAACTTCGGTTGCGGTGGTGGGCCTGACTGCGGGCGTCGCGGCAGCCGACTACAAGCTGACAATTCTGCACACCAACGATTTCCATTCGCGCTTTGAGCCGATCAACAAATACGACAGCGGATGCGGTGCGGAAGACAATGCGGAAGGTAAGTGCTTTGGCGGCTCGGCGCGCCTTGTTACGGCAGTTGCCGATGCGCGCGAGCGCGCAGAAAACTCGATTCTGGTGGATGGAGGTGACCAGTTCCAGGGGTCCCTTTTCTATACCTACTACAAGGGCAAGGTCGCGGCCGAGTTCATGAACAAGCTGGGCTATAACGCCATGACCGTTGGCAACCACGAGTTTGATGACGGCCCCGAAGTGTTGCGGGGGTTCATCGACTCGGTCGACTTCCCGGTCCTGATGTCCAACGCTGATATTCGCGACGAAGAGCTTTTGACGGACAGGATCAAGAAATCGACTGTTATCGAGGTGGGCGGCGAAAAGATCGGCCTGATCGGTCTGACCCCAATCGACACGGATGAGCTTGCCTCGCCCGGCCCCAACGTCACGTTCTCGGACCCGGTGCCAGCCGTGCAGGCCGAAGTCGATAAACTGACGGGTGAGGGCGTTAACAAGATCATCGTTCTCAGCCACTCCGGCTATGGCGTCGATCAGCGCGTCGCGCAAGAAACGACCGGCGTTGATGTGATCGTCGGCGGACATTCAAATACGTATCTTTCGAATGTGTCGGATAAGGCGGCAGGTCCGTACCCAACGGTGGTAAACGGCGTACAGATCGTTCAGGCCTATGCCTATGGCAAGTTTCTGGGCGAGTTGAACGTCACTTTCGATGACGACGGCAAAGTGGTCGAGGCAGTTGGCGAGCCTTTGATCATGGACAACGCAGTAACCGAGGATCAGGCCGCGCTGGACAGGATTGCGGAACTGGCGGTGCCTTTGGATGAAATCCGTAACAAGGTCGTTGCAAGCGCTGCGGAAGCTGTTGAAGGGGATCGCTCTATTTGCCGTGTGCAGGAATGCCAGATGGGCAACCTGGTCGCCGATGCGATGCTGGCGCGCGTGGCGGATCAGGGCGTTCAGATCGCCATTGCCAACTCGGGTGGGTTGCGGGCGTCCATCGACCCTGGCGATGTAACCATGGGCGAAGTTCTGGCTGTACTACCTTTCCAGAACACATTGTCGACCTTCGAAATCAGCGGACAGGGTGTCATTGACGCGCTGGAGAATGGCGTTAGTCAGGTGGAAGAAGTGAAAGGTCGTTTCCCGCAGGTCGCTGGTCTTAGCTTTACCTGGGACCCAAGCGTTGCACCGAACGAAGGACGCGTCAGCGAGGTGATGGTTGCCGACGGTGACGGTTTTATACCGATCGACCCGAACAAGACTTACCTTGTCGTCACCAACAACTTTGTTCGCAACGGCGGTGACGGGTACAAGATGTTCGAAGGCGACGACAAGAACGCCTATGACTTCGGCCCGGACCTTGCGGATGTAACCGCAGAATACCTGGCGGAAAATGCGCCCTATCAGCCCTATGTCGACGGGCGTATCAAGCAGAAATAACTGGGTTTACGACAAAGAAAAAAGCCGCATCCTCGTGATGCGGCTTTTTGGGGAACCGATCAGCTGAAATCGTATTCCGGCCAGAGTTCGGGGTCGATCCCGTCGAGCATCGGCTTGATATGCTCGACAACCCCGCGCCAACCTCCGATAGACTTGGTCGAGATCTTGCTGCGCACCTGATCAATGCTGGCCGTGCGCACCTGTTTCGTGTTCTTTTCAGGGTGCATCATCGTTTCGTTCCACTCCAAATCGCAGAACGCGGCGACCTGCTGGCTGTAAGTTTTCGGGTCTGCCACCAGTTCTTCGTAAGGCACCGTCAGAATACGATTGCCGAACACGGCATCCCAATGTGCCATGTAGCGACGATACATATTTGCCGAATGGGCGATGGCCTGCATATTCGAGGCATAGCGCATTCCACCGGCAGGAAAACACCTGATCCATTTGGACAATCCAACATCACGCGGATCGCGCAGCATATTAATAATCTTTGCCTTTGGGAAGGCAGACAGCAGGAAGCCGATACGTTGATAATTGTGCGGCATCTTGTCGACAAAGGCGACAGAGTCGCCTGGAATTGGCGGCATCAATTCGAGGAATTCCCGCGCGAGTTCAGACGCTTTGGCAACGTCGTACTTCATGCCTTTTTTCTCATATTCACGCGACAGGTCGGCCCCCAAAGTCAGTTCACCGCAACCGGATATTCCGGGGGCTGAACTCAACATCATTTCCATCAATGTCGTGCCCGAGCGGGGCTGACCCAGTACAAAGATTGGTGTTGGCCCCTCGGCAAAGCCGGACTCTGGTGCATCTGAATCGACGGGGAACAAGCTGGTGATCCGGAACAGTTTTTCCTCTTCATCGGCCGAGACATAAGGGTTGCCTTGGTGCTGAATATCATTGGCCCGCGCGTAATACGGCATGGCGGCATTCAAACCGTCTAACTTTGAAATCAAATGCGCCTTGGCGAACTGGAGTTCCAGCTTATCATCTCCCTTTTCGGAGATGGCTTTATTTACGGCTTCCAGCAGCTCCGGAGCTTCCTCTGTAGTTGCCATTGCCGATAATTGCAGCAAAGCCGACACATGCTCGGGTTCGTTTTGAAGAATGCGCCTCAGTATTGCTTTGGACTCGTTCTTTTCGCCGGTTTGGTGAAGGTCTACAGATTTTATAAGGGCAATTTTTGTGTTCTCGGGGTCCAGCTCGTAGGCGCGGGCGACATCCCGCGAGTTTTCATCGTCAAAGCCGATATTGGCGTAAGCTCTGGCACGTTTAGCAAGAAGGTCCACATTGTCTGGATCGCTCTCCAGCTTCCTGCTCGCATGTTCGATCATCATGCGCCAGTTGGTGCCTTTGAGGTGAATTTCATCCAGCACGCGGTTCAATTCCTGGTTGTTGGGGAATTGCTCCAGCTTTTGTTCGGTATATTCCAGGGCCTTGGGAATTTGCCCGGTCTGCATCAATGCATTCGCCAGGTTTTCGACAAACTGCAGGTCGTCCGGTTTCATCCGCGAGGCTTCAACAAAATGCGGAATTGATTTCTTGTATTGCTTCATCTCGGTCAAGACAAAGCCGGCGATGGCATGATAATCTGAGTCTTTTGGGAATTTCTTGACACCCAACTGGGCCTTTTTCAAAGCTTGCGGCAGCTTGCCTGCTTCCAGAAGGGCCAGTGCTTTGCTCTTAAGGGATTGCGTTGTCTGGTTTTCCATGTGACCCCGTGAAATCCTGTGCCTGTATCAAGAATGTATCGGTGGTTCATTACCCATGTGCGGACGGTTTGCAATAACTCTTCCCAACGACGCAATGGCGCAGCTGTTTTCGGCTCGCCCGGCAAACGCTCTGCCTGCGGTGCCGAATTTCAATGTTTGTCCGACAAATCAGGTACATGTCGTGCGTAGTGGCGAAACAGGGCGCCATCTGGACGCGCTGCGGTGGGGATTCCTGCCGCATTGGTACAAGACCGAAACAGCGGGGCCGTTGCTGATCAACGCCCGGGCCGAGACCCTGGCGGACAAGCCCGCCTTTCGCGATGCTTGCCGGACACGCCGCTGTCTGATCTTAGCGACCGGGTTCTATGAATGGACAAAAACGAAACAGGGAACGCGCCTGCCCTGGTATATCCACCGTCAGGACAAAGCTCCGATTGCTTTTGCCGGGGTCTGGCAGGACTGGGGTCCTGAAGGTGAACGGCAGGGCACCTGTGCAATCGTGACGACGGCTGCCAACAAAAGGCTTGAGGTCATTCATCAGCGAATGCCCTTGATCGTAGAACCCGAAGACTGGCCATTGTGGTTGGGTGAAGCCGGAAAAGGGGCCGCGCGGCTGATGCAGCCGGGGCACGAGGATGTGCTGACCTTCCACCGGGTCAGTCCTGTGGTGAACTCGAACCGGGCCAGCGGGCCAGAGCTGATCGAACCTTATGACGCGTGACCTTTTCTTTAGAAACGCAGCAAGCTAAACCTTCGGCATGGCTCTGAAATTTCCTGACCTGACCCAACTTTACGCGCACGGGTATGATACCGTGATCGACGTTCGCAGCCCTGCCGAGTTTGCCGAAGATCATCTACCGGGTGCAATAAACCTGCCTGTGCTGAACAACGAGGAACGCGCCCGGGTCGGAACCATTTATGTACAGGACAGCCCCTTTCTGGCGCGCAAGCTGGGCGCTGCTTTGGTGTTCCGCAATGCAGCTAATCACATCGAACACCACCTCAGCCATCATGACGGAGCGTGGCGCCCCTTGGTCTATTGCTGGCGCGGTGGACAGCGTTCCGGATCATTCACATGGATGTTGCAGCAAATCGGTTGGCGCGCGGAAGTTGTTGAGGGCGGCTATCGTACCTACCGTCGATTGGTGAACGCTTATTTGTACGATGATCCCTTGCCACATCGGCTGATCGCGCTGGATGGCTACACGGGCACCGCAAAAACCGATCTTTTGGCTCTGTTGCACGCACGAGGTGTACAGGTTCTGGACCTTGAAGCGCTGGCCAACCATCGCGGGTCCTTGCTGGGCGAAAGGCCTGGGGGGCAGCCCAGCCAAAAGGGGTTTGAATCTGCTCTGTCCGCTGCGCTGTGCGCAATGAACCCGGCGCGTCCAGTCGTGGTCGAAGCGGAATCCTCCAAAATTGGCAGCTTGATTCTGCCACCCAGCCTTTGGAACGCGTTGTGTAAGGCTCCGCGCGTGAGCATTACGGCTTCGATTGAAGCACGTTCGGCCTATCTGGTGCGGGCTTATGACGACATTCTGTCTGACAGTGACCGATTGCGGGACCGGTTATCACCGCTGCGGTTCCATCGCGGGCATGAGGTCGTGGACGGGTGGCTGCGCTTGATTGATGCGGATGAAAAACAGGCGCTGACACAGGCGTTGATGGAACAGCATTATGATCCCGCATACACCAAGTCCCGGCAATCCCGCCCGGTACAGGTGTTGGCCAATCTCAATATCGCAACTTTGGACAATGCGGGGCTGAGCAACGCGGCCGCGCAAATTGAAATCCTGCTGGATCAGCTGTGAATGCGCAAGCCGGGTGTGCTGGTCAGTTGGCCAATGATCATTGCCGGATATCCCGCGTCCAGAAGATCTTGCAGAAGAGTATCGGCGTCCTTCGCATTCACGGCGGCCAGCAGGCCCCCGGCTGATTGCGGATCAAAAAGCAGCGCCGCCTTGCCCCCGGACGGAAGATTGGGCGCAATCGCGCTGTTGTCAGCAAAAATCGTTGACCGGACCCCCTGATCCGTCAGCGCAAGAGCACCGTCCATCACCTTTACAGCGTTCAGATCAAGCATGGCGCCGCAATGCGATGCGTCGCAGATGCCTTGCAGATGCCCGGCCAGACCAAACCCGGTCACGTCGGTCATCGCATGGGCGTTGGCCAAAATGCGGGCTGCATCGCCCTGCGGCTGTGTCATATGTTTGTAGGCTGCCGCGACCCAGGCCCCTTCGGCAAGACCGGCCATTTCCGCTGCCATCAGAACTCCGCTTCCCAAGGGTTTGGTCAGGATCAGGCGATCTCCCGGCTGCCCGCCCGCCAATGTAATCGGGGTAGCCTCACACAGGCCAGTCAGCGTGAAACCAACAGTCATCTCATCGCCCATTGAACTGTGCCCGCCCACGATTTCTGCGCCCGCAGCGCGCATGACGTCACTCGCGACTGACATGACTTCGGACATTGTGCGGCTTTGCAGGGGGGCGGACATGCGCGGCAGGATGATCGTTGCCGTGGCCGCCTGAGGCGCGGCCCCCATGGCCCAGATATCCCCTAGGGCGTGAACCGCGGCAACACGCGTCATCAGTGCGGGATCGTTGGTGAAAGCCCGCAGATGGTCGGACGTCATGACTTGCTGCGCCCCGCCCGTTTGCAATAGCGCGGCATCGTCGCCGGGCAAGGTAGTGACGTCGGTACGAGTAGGGGCGGGGAGGGATTTCAGGGCGATTTGCAATGCGTCGCGCCCGATCTTTGCTCCACATCCTCCGCACATGGGCTTTTCACCCAAAACCCCATCAAGCCCAGCGGCCCGGTCGCGTGGCAGGGCGGGCGGTGTCATTCGCGGCAGGTCGCGAAACTTTTTCATGAAACTCTGGTCGATATGGTTCTTCCAGGCCCACATCAACGGGCCGCTGAACGATGTTCCCAAACGCTCGGCCAGTGCAGACTTGCCACCTAGTGAGATCAGTTTGAGATAGTCTTTTTGCGGTGTGTATTTTCGCATCCGTCCCGCGCCGAGCGCTGCGCGCAGATTATCGAACAAAACCGGCGCTTCGCGCACCGCATAGACGCCAGCCTTCGGTCTGGGGTTTTCCGAAAGATGGGCGCAATCCCCGGCGGCAAACACAGCCGGATCACTGGATTGCAGGTAGCTGTTCACGCGGATGTATCCGTCCTGAAGGTCAAGCCCTGTATTTGCGATCCAGTCATAGGCGCGGGCTCCGGCGGCACCGGTCACGAAACCAGCCGGAATTGTGCGCCCGTCCTGTAGTTCCACGTGATCCTGCCCGATCCGGGTGATCACCGTGTTTTCGATCACCTCCACGCCAAGATCATGCATTGCAATCCGGATTGTTGCCGCCGCCTTGGGTTTGGTTGCAGTCAGGGCCGAGGCACTATCGATCAGGGTAATCTGTGCCGCCCGCCCCCTGGCCTTTAACGCGTGCGCCATCGCCATGACCAGTTCGACGCCCGCGACGCCACCGCCGATCACAGCGACCGAGGCCGGCCCTTGACCCTTTAGATACTCGGCCCATTTTGCGGCAAAGGGTCCCAACGGTTTGGCTGGCACTGCATGTTCCGCAAAGCCCGGCAGGGCGGGCATGTCCGATGTGATCCCTACATTGATCGAAGCCACATCGAAGCCTACCGGAGGATGCCCGGGGACGTGCACTTCATGTGTTTCGGTGTCGATGCCTCTGACCGCACCCAAGATCACACGTGCACCTGCGAAACGGGCCAGTCTGACAAGATCGATATCCAGCTCCCACCGGTCGTAATGACCGGCGACATATCCGGGCAACATTCCTGAGTAGGGGGCAGTGGGGCCGGGGTTGATCACGGTTACCCGCGCGCCGGGCAACGGGTTCATTCCCCATTTGCGCAGCAGCAGGGCATGGGTGTGGCCGCCGCCAATAAAAACCAGATCACGGGTCAGGGGCAGCGGAGATGTGTGCATTTGTGTTAATTCGCGCTGTGGTCCGGAACATCCTCGACCTGCTCGACCGCGTGGGTGGCCCAGAGCTCATCCTCGCCAGCATCGGGCAGGTCGCTGGGCAGTTCATGACGGTGAATGTGCCATTTTGCAATGAACAGGGCCGTGATCGGAGCCGTCAGGAATAGAAACAGCGTGATCAGAAGCTCGTGTAGCGACAGTTTGCCTTCCAGCAGAACGGAATGGGTGATCGAAGCAAGCAACACCCCGCCCACACCCAAAGTTGTCGCTTTGGTCGGCGCGTGAAGGCGCGACATAGGGTCATTCAACTTGATCATGCCGAAGGACCCGACAAACCCGAAGATACCCGAGACTATCAGGAAAACGGCGATCAGCAGCTCTGCAAGGAATGTCATATCGCCCTCATTCGATGATGTTGCCGCGCAGCATGAAGCGCGCATAAGCCACGGTTGAGACAAAACCCAGCATCGCGATGATCATCGCCGCTTCGAAGAAAATCTCGGTCCCTTTCGACAGGCCATAAAGGATCATCAGGGCAATCGTATTGATGACCATCGTATCCAGAGCCAGAACCCGTGTCCCAACGCCGTCCGCGGTAATGATCCGCCACAGACACATCATGATCGCCGCGCCGAAACAGGCAAATGCAAAGTAGATTGCGTATTCGATCATTCGAAAATCTCCTTCAGGCGACGTTCATAGCGTTGCTTGATTTCGTCGCGCACCTGATCCGGGTTCGGCGCGTCCAGGCAATGAACCAGCAGATTGTGCCCCTGTGCCGACAGGTCGCAACTGACGGTGCCGGGCGTCATCGTGATGGTTCCGGCCAGCACGGTTATGGCCTCGGGTGTCCGAAGCTCCAGCGGAATGCTAACCCAGTTGGGCCGCCGGTCTTCATTGCGTTTGAAGAGGACGATCCGGGCCACCGTCATATTTGCAACGACAATATCCCACAGCACCACGATCATGTATTCGGCGACCATGGGCCAGTTGCGCAGCTTGGGCCTGTCGGGCCAGTAAGGTTGTGTGACGAAGGGAATGATGATTCCAAGGATCAGGCCAAAGACCAGAGAATTCAGTGACGGCTTGTTCGCCAGCAGGATCCAGACGATCGTTAATAGAATGGTCAGGTGTGGGTGCGGAAATATCCGGTGCAGTAGTTTCATCACTCGGCCCCTCCCAATACAGCAGAGATGTAGTTTGCAGGCGTAAACAGCTGGTCTGCGGTTTGGCTTGTATATTCCAGCGCTGGGCCCGCGAACAATGTCAGCAGGATCAGGCCGGCTACGGCGCCAAACACGGCAGTAAAGGCCAGACCGGGTTTTGGTTCAGGTGCGACCGGTGCGGGGGCAGCTTCATTTTCCGCTGGTTCAGCTATCGGAACAGCCTGAGTGTCGTAGCTTTTCCAGAAAATCAAAGTTCCGGCTCGGGCCAAGCCAATTATTGTGACGAATGAGCTGATCAGAATCACGGCCCAGACCGCCGTGGCATCCGAAGCATCGCGCGAGGCGTCCAGCACAAGCAGCTTGCCTATAAAGCCGGACAAGGGCGGCATTCCCGCCATCGCAATCGCCCCCACGAAGAACAGTGCAGACACCAGCCCGCTTTGCGGCATGGGTGGCGTTGGTGCGATGGCCCCGCCGCGCCGCGCCATCACCAGATCGGCAACCAGGAACAGCAGGGCTGTCGCCAGCGTCGAATGGAACACATAGTACAGCGCCGCGGCTGTCGCATCAGGCGTAAATTGCGAGATCGCGATCAACAGGGTGCCCATGGATGCAATCGCGCAGAACGCCACCATGCGGGCGATATGTTTTGACCCCAGAATGCCGATAGCCCCGACAGCCAAAGTGACAAGTGCAGCAGGTTGCAACCACTCACCCACCAGACCTTCTGTCGCTGCGACATCGGGGCCAAAGGCCAATGTGAACATCCGCAGAATCGAGTAAGCCCCGACCTTGGTCATGATTGCAAACAGGGCCGCGACGGGCATTGGCGCATTGGCATAGCTGGCAGGTAGCCAGAAATGCAGGGGCAGAACGGCGGCCTTGATGCAAAAGACCAGCAACAAAAGGACTGCGCCAACCCGCAACAATGCCGTATCCTCGGTCGGGATTTCGGCAACCCTTATGGCGATATCCGCCATGTTCAGTGTCCCGGTCACGCCATAGATCGTGCCCAACGCAAACAGGAACAAAGTCGATCCCAACAGGTTGTAAGCCACATATTGCACACCCGCCTTCAATCGCACCGCACCGCCACCATGGGTCATCAGGCCATAAGAGGCGATCAGCAGAACTTCGAAAAACACGAAAAGGTTAAAGGCATCTCCGGTCAGGAATGCGCCGCAGACACCCATAAGCTGAAAATGGAACAGGGCGTGGAAGTGTTTGCCCCGATCATCCCAGCCTGTTGCAATGGCATAAAGCACAATCGGCAAGGCAAGCAGAGCTGTCAGCAAAACCATCATAGCTGACATTCGATCCAGCACCATGACAATGCCAAACGGGGCGGGCCAGTTTCCAAGCTCGTAAACCTGAATATCTCCGCCCGAAGCCTGCGCTGTGATTGTCAGCGCAATCCCAAGCAAGGCCACAACACCGGCGACCGAAAAGATGCGCTGCAGATCCAGATGGTATCGCAGGACCATGATGCTAAACGGAGCCAGGATCGCGGGCAGGACGATCGGCGCAACGATCCAGTGGTTCATGCGTCTTCTCCTGCTGCGTCCACGCTGTCCTGCGCTGTCATGTCGATATGGTCATCCTTGGAGGACAGGTACGCGCTGAGCGAGATCATCACGATCACCGCGGTCATTCCAAAGGAAATCACAATTGCGGTCAGCACCAGCGCCTGTGGCAGAGGATCGGTGTAAGCGACGTCCTTGTATTTGTTCAGAACCGGGGGGGCGTTCAGCGCAAGACGCCCGGTCGCGAACAGGAACACGTTGACCGCGTAAGTGATCAGCGACAGGCCCAGAATGACCGGAAACGTCCGGCGGCGCAGGATCAGGAATATTCCGGCAGCGGTCAATATACCGACGGCAGAGGCTACGAGCGCTTCCATCAGGCCTGCTCCTTCTCTTGTTCTTGTTCCGGTGGAGAGTCCCGCAGGGGATTGATATCCATCGGGAATTCCTGTGCCATTCCGGGCTGCCACGCAAAGCGGGACAGGCTGTCGAGTGCCAGCATGACCGCACCCAGAACCGCAAGGAACACGCCCGTGTCAAACAGCATGGCGGTGGCCCATTCGAATTCCTCAAGCGGGGGCCAGTGGAGATAGCCAAAATCACTGGTCAGGAAGGGGCGTTCATTGAACCAGGCCCCCAGCCCCGTGGCAGCGGCGATCAGCACGCCCCAGCCAATGGTGCCGTGGTAATAAAACCGCTGCCGCTCAATCGCCCAAGTATAGCCGCTGGCCATGTATTGCATCAGATAGGCGATGGCGACGATCAGCCCAGCGATAAATCCGCCGCCGGGCTGGTTGTGCCCACGGAAGAAAATATAGGCTCCGACCATCAGCGCAATCGGCATCATCACGCGGGTCGCCACAACCATCATCAGCGGGTGTGAATCACCAGACTGCGGCCAGTGCGGTTTGCGATTCAGCAGGTAACTGCGGACATTGGTGCTTAGCACGGATTCCGTCAGCGCAAAGATAATCAGCGCGGCAATGCCCAGCACGATGATCTCTCCAAACGTATCAAAACCCCGGAAGTCGACCAGGATCACGTTGACCACATTGGTGCCGCCACCGCCCTTATAGGAATTGGCCAGATGGAACTCTGAAATCGTTGGAAATGCAAAATCGCGCATCATCATCGCGTAGACCAGCGCGCCGGTGCCAAGACCGGCAACGACGGAAATCGCGGCATCCCGCCATCGCCGCGCTGCGCTGCTGTCCCATGGCGTCTCGGTCGGCAGGAAGTTCAGCGACAGCAGCAACAAGATCATCGTTACCACCTCGACCGAGATTTGCGTCAGGGCAAGGTCCGGAGCGGAAAGATAGTTGAACGCGATGGAAACGATCAGGCCCACGACGCCGATCAACACCAGCGACAACAGGCGGTTCCGGTGGAACCACATGATACCAAGCGTTGCGCCCACCAGACAAATCCAGCCGATCATCGGAATGATCTGCGCTGGCAGCGGAACGCGGGTTTCCAAGCCGATGGTTCCTGTCGAATAGGCGTAATAACCAAGGCCCACGGTGAAAGCGACGAAGATGATCGCATAGCGGCTGAGAACACCGTTATGCATTTCATCGGTGATCCAGCGGCTTAATCTGGTCAGCGCGTCGATGATAGCCTCAAAGATTACCTTGGCCTCGGGCCGGGGCAGGGCATTCCAGACCTGCTCGCCGCGTTTGTGCAGCGCCAGCAGGAAAAGGCCGCCCAATGTCGCAACAACCGACATGTAAAGTGCGGGCGTGAAGCCATGCCACAGTTTGAGCGAGTAATACGGCAGCTTCTCGCCGCCTATCACCGCGCTGGAAACCACGGCGATCAGGGGGCCAACGATCGCGGCGGAATTCAGACCGATCAGGACGACCAGTACAACCAGCAGTGCGGGCGCCAGCCACAGCCCGACAGGCGGGTCATGCGGATGGGCGGGATAATCGTCTCGCTGGGGTCCAAGGAAAACATGGCTGACGAATCGGAAAGAATAAGCGGCCGAAAACAGCGCTGCCAAAAGTGCCAGTCCCGGAACCAGATAATGTGAATGCAACCAGGTGGTATGGACGGTCTCTTCCAGCATCATCTCTTTCGACAAAAAGCCGTTCAGCGGCGGCAGACCCGCCATGGACAGGGCCGCGATGGTGCCGATGGTAAAGGTGATCGGCATCAGGTGGCGCAGACCGCCCAACCGTTTCAGGTTCCGCGTACCGGTCTCGTGATCCACGATCCCGGCGGTCATGAACAAGGCGGCCTTAAAGGTCGCATGGTTGATGATGTGGAAAATGGCGGCCACGGCGGCAATTTTGGTGCCAAAGCCCAGCAGCATGGTGATCAGGCCCAGATGGGATACGGTCGAAAAGGCCAGCAGCGCCTTTAGATCATCCTTGAACAGCGCGATGACCGCACCCAGCAGCATGGTGATCAGACCAGTCGTGGCCACGATGTAGAACCAGGCATCTGTTCCTGCCAGAACCGGCCACATCCGCGCCATCAGGAACAGACCGGCTTTCACCATGGTGGCCGAGTGCAAATAGGCGGAAACCGGTGTCGGTGCGGCCATCGCATGCGGCAGCCAGAAGTGAAACGGGAACTGTGCCGACTTGGTGAAAGCGCCCAACAGGATCAGGATCAACGCCGGCAGGTAGTAGGGGGACGCCTGAATCAGTTCCTTGCTCTGCAAAATGACACTCAGGTCATAGGACCCAACGATATTGCCGAGGATCAGCATCCCGGCGATCATCGCCAACCCACCCGAGCCGGTGACGGCCAAAGCCATGCGCGCGCCCTGTCGGCCATCGGGCAGATGTTTCCAATAGCCGATTAGCAGGAATGAGCTGAGCGATGTAAGTTCCCAGAAAACAATCAAAAGTAGGATATTGTCGGACAGGACAATACCAACCATCGCCCCCTGAAATAGCAGCAGGTAGGTATAGAACTGCCCCATCGGGTCTTCGCGCGACAGGTAAAACCGTGCGTAGAGAATGATGAGCAATCCAATGCCGAGGATCAGCAAGGCGAAAAGAAATCCCAGCCCGTCCAGCATGAAATTCGCGTTCAGGCCCAACCTCGGTATCCAGTCAAACCGGGCAGTCACGACGTCTCCGCGCATGACCGAAGGGATGTGGATCAGCAGCCCCATCAGGGCCAGAAATGTGGTCAACCCGGCTGCGGATGCGGCAGCGTTTCGGCCCGCGCGGATCAGCAGTGCGGGAAATACAGCACCAAGGAAGGGAAGGGCCGCGATAAGGAATAGGGACAAGTGCGATACTCCGGTCTGGGCGGTCAGGGTGAGGTCAATTTTGTAAGGATATTTTGCCGACTGTCCAGAGATGGCAACTTTTTAACGAGCTGAAATGGATCACCAAGGTATTGGCGGCGCAGCGCATTAATGACGCGATCTTGATCTGCGAGCTGTCTTTCACCGCGCAACCTGCTGTTTGGTTGTGATAGAAACAGCACCAGCGAACAGGAGGCTGAGGTGTGGCCGAAAAAATGAACCGATCCCGACGGTGGGTAGTGATTGGCGTCGGTGCCGCGATTGCTGCCGGGTTTGCGATTAGGCAATACAGGCTGATCCCCGAAGATCACAGCGGTGGCCGGATCAGTGTGGCCGACGCTCATGAGCAGGCAGTGGACGGGCGCGTTCTGCTGGTTGATATCCGCACACCGCGCGAGTGGCGCGCCTCGGGAATTGGCGAGGGCGCGGTACCGCTGGACTTGCGCCGCGAGGATTTCGTCGACGTTCTGACACAAATGACCGGCGGTGATCAGGCTGCGCCCGTGGCGCTGATTTGCGCCCGAGGGGTGCGGTCCGCGCGCCTCAGCAATCGTTTGATTGAAGCCGGATTCACAAATATCATCGACGTACCCGAGGGTATGTTGGGCTCGGCGGCCGGGCCGGGATGGGTAAGAGCCGGTTTACCGGTTCGCAAATACAATGAGGATGCGGGATGATCAGGGAAATCGGCTTGGCAGCAGTATTTGCCTTCACCGCGCAGTTGGCCCTGGCGGGTTGCGCTGATCAGGGGGATATTTGCGAAACCTCCTTGGGCGCGTACCATATCGAACTGCCCGATGCGGAAAACCCGCCATTGGTGGTGTTTCTGCACGGATATGGCGGCAGTGGATCGGGAACGATGCGAAATCGCGGGATGGTCGAACCTCTGTTGGCGCGCGGTTATGCAGTGATGGCGCCTGAAGGTTCGGAAAGGCCCAACCGGGGCGGCAGAAAAAGCTGGAATTTTATCCCTGGATTTGGCGAACGGGATGAAACCGCCTTTCTGTCCGAAGTGGTTCAGGACGCGGAAAACCGGTTCGGAATCAATGTGGACCGGGTCATGCTGGGCGGGTTTTCGGCTGGTGGCTTTATGGTCAACTATCTCGCCTGCAAGGCGCCCGAGACATTTTCAGCATATGTTCCGGTGTCCGGAGGATTCTGGCGGCCACACCCAGAAACCTGCAAGGGTCCAATCCGGATGTTACATACCCATGGCTGGACGGACAACGTAGTTCCGCTTGAGGGGCGCGTACTGGGCGGTGGCCGGTTTCAGCAGGGCGATATCTATGCCGGGCTCGAAATCTGGCGCGCGGCAAATGGCTGCGTCGATCACAAACCGGCCGGCTTTAGCACAACGGAGAATTTCATGCGCCGCCGCTGGACCACCTGTGCCAAAGGCAGTGCGCTGGAGTTCGCCTTGTTCCCGGGCGGTCATACAGTTCCAGCCGGTTGGGCCGATATGGTCGTGGATTGGTACGAAGGGCTTCCCGGCAGTTGATCACTCTGCCGGGGTCATCTTGATCTTGCCTTCAACCAGTTGCTTCAGCTCGGCCCGGTAACGGCGGGCCGACCGGGTGATGGCAGGTTCGCGGAAATCCTCGCGCATCCCGACCATCCGGCGTGCGGCACCGGCCGAAACACCGCTGAGTGCCGATAGCGGGATGGCCAGGGCGAGACTGATGGCAATCGGAGCCAACCAGATCGAGACCAGCCCGGACAGGATACCAACACTCAAGGCGATGCCACTGACTGTTTCCAATGCATGACACAGAAGCAGTGTGCGTAATCCGTAACTGCCACCGTCGCGTGCTTGCGGCGACCAGCCCCGCTGAATGCCAAGCGCCGTCCGGAAAACGGCGATCATCTGTTGCACCATCAGGATCGGCGCATACAGGATCGACAGAATGACCTCGGCCAGAAACGAGGTCAGGAACTTGAGGCCGCCTCCGAATTCGGAATAGCGTACACCGCTTAGCGGCAAAGCCAGAACTCCCAGCACCTTGGGTGCCAGCAGCATTGCATACATCACAAGAATGATCAGAACGTGCCGGGTTTCCGACATTTCCGGCCATTGCGGGAACAGCGGATTATCGGGGCTGAAGTAATGCAGGACAGAAGCGTCTTTGCCCTGACCGATCAGTGCCCACATCAAAAGCAGCGCAAACCACAAAGGTGACATCAAATAGCCAACGGCACCGTGGAACATGTGAAAACGCGAGACGGCCCGGAATCCAGTTGAGCCCAACAGTTTCAGGTGTTGCAGATTGCCCTGGCACCAACGCCGATCCCGCAACGCATGATCGATCAGTGTGGGGGGCGTTTCCTCGTAAGATCCCCGAATGCGCGGCAGGAACCGCACCGCCCATCCGGCACGGCGCAGCAATCCAGCCTCGACGAAATCGTGGCTCATGATCAGCTTATCCTGACCGTTGAGCGCACGCATCTTGGGCAGTCCGGCACTGGTAGCGAAAGCCTTGGTGCGGATAATTGCGTTGTGGCCCCAATAATTACCCTCTTGCCCGCACCAACGCGCCAACCCTTCGGCAAAGGCGATGCCATAGACTCCATTGGCAAATTGTTGCATTCGGGCAAAAACCGATTGCGCGCCGATCAGTTGCGGATAGCTCTGAATCAGCCCGGCACCGGGATCACGCGCCAGCGCATCGGTCAGCCGGTGTATAGCGCGGCCGGTCATCAGGCTGTCCGCATCCAGAACCAGCATCGCGTCCCAGTCTGCGCCCCAGCGACTGACCCAGTCGGCGATGTTTCCCACCTTGCGGTCGGTGTTTTGCTCGCGACGGCGGTAATACAACTCCAGTCCTGGGGCGAGCGTGGTGCGCAGGGCTTCGACGCTGGCCTGTTCCTGTGCCGCGATTTCAGGATCGCGCGTGTCGGACAGGATAAACATGGCATAGTGATGCTGCCCACCGCGTGCCTGCAAATCTTCGAGCATGGTGCGGGCGTTGCCCAGCACGTTCCATGGCACTTCGTTGTATACCGGTGTCAAAAGGGCAACGCGCAGGGGCTGTGCTGTGCGTTTGCGCTGCGGACGATCTTGTCTCGACAGCGAAACCATACCCAGCAGAACGGTGCAGACCGTGAACGAAATCCAGAAGAAGTTGAACGAGATAAGCGCCAACAGGATGCCCTCGATCAGATTGATCCCCTGGGCGCTGAACCAGTCGCTCATGATCCACAGCAGGCCCAATGTCGCTACCATCGCCGGTGAAAACGCAAGCGCGCGCCAAAATCCAGTCGCGCCCGTGTCTGTGCCCGATGGGGCATCGGCATCGTGGAACCCAACGCTGAAATTCTGCGCGGGCATCGCCAGAGGTGCCTCGGGCGGCATGATATGCAAATCGCGGTTCATATGGTCCATCGGTAAAGCCACACCTCAGAGGCAGGCTGTTTGTCTTTCAGCAGTTGCGCGCGCAACTCGACATGATCGCGCCCATCTGGCTGGAATGAAAACGCAAGACGCAATCCACCCGTATCCGGGTTGCGTTGCAGAACACCGTCCGAGGTTTCTGCATGAGGGGAATCCACGAAGACACTGATCGCCTCGATATCATCGAACAAATCGCTGCCTTCGAAATCGATGACAGCCAAACGCCCTTCACCGAAGGTGTTCTCGCCCATGGCAGTGTTGGTCACCCGTGGCATCGGAGTGCGCTGAGGCTCCTCACCCCAGATCAGACGATAGGACAGGTCAACCCGACTGCCTGCTGCATAGGGTTCTGCCGGGCGCCAATAGGCGACGATGTTGTCGTAGATTTCCTGATCTGCCGGTATTTCGACCAAAGTAACGGTGCCTTTGCCCCAGTCATTCTGAGGCTCGACCCACAGGCCCGGGCGTTTGTGATAATTCGCCTCAAGGTCGGCATAGTCCGAAAACTCGCGCTTGCGCTGCATCAGCCCGAAGCCGCGCGGGTTCTCGTCAACGAAGGAAGATATTTGCAGGCGGGTCGGGTTGGCCAGCGGACGCCACAACACCTCGCCCGCGCCATTGCGGATCAACAGCCCGTCGCTGTCATGGACGGCAGGGCGGAAATCGTCAAACCGGCTGTGGTTGGTCTGGTCGAACAGGAACATCGAGGTGCCCGGCGCGATACCCACATGAGGCAGGTCTTCGCGGGGAAAAAGCGTGGCCTCGACATCGATAACGCAATCTGCCCCCGCCGTGACATTGAAGCGATAGGCGCCAGTCACGCTCGGACTGTCCATCAACGCATGGACGACCATATTGCGATGGCCGGGTTTGGGGCGTTCCAGCCAGAAACGGATGAATTCAGGAAATTCCTCACCATCCGGTTCGCCTGTTTTCAGGGCCAGACCGCGTGCTGACAAACCGTAGACCTCGTCCAGACCGATAGCGCGGAAATAGCTGGCACCCTGCCAGACGCAGAATTCATCCGTCTTGCCGGGGCGGTGCATCTCGGTCCGAAGGCGCAGGCCTGAAAAGCCCAGAGTCTCGTCGATGGGCAATTGTGGCACATCTTCAGATTTCTCGAACATCCCCAGATCGAAAACGACCGGTGTGGTCATGCCATTTTCGACCGTTTCCACCTTGACGGTCCGGGGGAAATACAGGCCCGGTGTGAAGAAATCGACGTTGAATGGTGTTTCGGTCTCGTACCACAAAGCCCGGTCCAGTCGGAATCGGATCGAGCGATACTGTTCGTAAGTCAGATCCTGCCATTCCTGAGGAACCATTTCACGTTCCGCATAAGGGCGGATGGCCAGGTCGCGGGCCAATTCGACCACGTGGTCGCGGTCAAAGGGGACTGCGCCCCCGGATGCATATGCCGATGGGGCAAAGGCCAAGGCTGTCGTCGAGACGAGGAATGCGCGACGGGTTAAATTCATCTCTTCAATTTCCAGGGTTGAGACTTGAACCAAGATGCCAGATAAGCCACGCCAATGATCATGGCAAAGCCAATCATATTGGCGACAAAGACGGTGGCAACATCCCGCCCAGTCTGATCAAGGGCAACGCCGATAAGTCGTGCTGCCGCCATGGAAAATACAAAGACTGCAAGGGATTGCTGACCGACTTTGGTGATGACTGTCAACAGGAACTGCCAGACGCGCGCGCCCATGCTGTGACCCGTCGCAATCAGGCGGTGACCATGTTCGCCTGCCGCGGCCCAACCCAGATAGGCCAATGACAGAAAATGGACATATCGCAGCGCGCCAAACTCGGTTTTGTCGCGCAATTCGTCAGTCAGTGGCCAGATCTTTCGGATCGCAGCGCCCAACTCAGGCGCAGCGGTATTGACCCAGAGGAAGACCTTCCAAGATCCAAACGGAGCTGACAGGATCAGGAACAAGGCAGCCGCCCAGACCAGAGATTTCGATACCGGTGGAGCGGGAATCCAGCCGCGCATCAAGGCAAATCCGGTGAAGAACAGCAATTGCCAGCCAAACGGGTTGAAAAACCATTGCCGATCCGACCACGGCTCGGCCGGAAGGGCCAGCGCGCCGGTCTGGGTGACACACCAGATCGCCACAGATGCAGCAGCCATCAGCCAGAAACTGATACGGTATAGCGCGATGTAGAGCGGCATCAGCGCCAGTACCACCAGATACATCGGCAAGATGTCAAAGTAGTTCGGTACATAAGTCAGCGTGAAGAGCCCCACCATCTGCGGGGCGGGATCATCGAAGAAATGCTGAAGGTTCAGCGACGAGACATAGGTTTTCTCGAACGCACCGGTCAGGTCCAGCGCTGCCATTGTCATGGCAACAAAGAAGAACAGGGCAATATGGGCCCAATAAACCTGCCAGATGCGATAGGCCACACGGGCTGTGCCCATCCACCAGCCCTTGTACAGGAACGCCCCGCCAAAGGCGATGGCCGAGGCCATGCCCGAACAGAACACGAAGATCTCGGTTGCATCTGAGTACCCAAAGCGCGCCGGGATCCAATTCGCCCAGGGATCATTGGGAATGTGGGCAATCAGGATGATGAACATCGCGATGCCGCGATAGAAATCCAGTCGCGGGTCACGCGTGCGGGCGGGGGTCGCAGCCGAGGCCGCGACGGGTGCAAAATCAGCAGCGGGCGATATGGTCGCCATACGGTCTCTGTCCTTCTTGGTCGTCTTGTTACTCGGCGGGGACGCTTTGCATGTCTCCGCCGTCGCGCGCCGCATCAATCAGGGCGCGGCGCGCAATGGCATAATTGTCTTCACCGCCGGCGCGTTTAGCACGGCGGTCATCCAGAATACGTTCGACGGCATCCAGACGCCCGGCACGCAGACCCGAGTCGATGGTAATGCGTTCAAATACATCACGTTGTGCGTGGCTTCCACCGGCCAGTTGCATTGAACCGCGCGCCGCCAACAGGTGATCAAATGCCGTGCCATAATGGCCGTCACCAAAGGCTTCAAGGCCCATGGCGGCCGCGACACCGGGATCGGCCATACGGCGGGTGGTGTCGTCATTGGCACGCGCTGCATCCTTGTTCATGCGGGTCAGCATCTTGGCGGTGGCGTCGGCGCGGTTGTCACCGGTCAGCGCCAGTAGATAGTGCAGATCGGCGAAGATCAGGCAGCCGTCTTCGGTGCGCGCAGCACTCAGGTCAGCCAGTTCTTCCCAGCGATTTCCGACATTTACGCCTTCAAGTTCAAGCCGCATCAGCAGCGAAGTTCCGTTCGAGATGTCGCGGTAATCGTCGGTTTTGTCCTTGCGGACGTGGTTGTCATACAGATCCATCACCTGATCAATCTGACCCAGATCCAGATGCATCAGAGCCTTATGCCACCAGACGTGATAGCGGAAGTTGTTGCAATGGGCCCAGGCCGCCTCGCGTCCGGCCAGCCAGTCAAGGCCCAGCTGCGCGTTGCCGGTCATTTCATGGACATGGGCCACCGCGTGCAGACCCCAGGCATCGTCGGACACCATCCAAAGCGCCTGACGTCCTGCAATTTCGGCCTTTTCGTAGGCTCCGGTTTCTTCCAGCGCGAAGGAATGGCAGCCCAGCAGATAGCCGCGACCGGGGTGATCGGGTTCATATGCTGGCATTACCCGTTCGATCGAACGGCGCATTCCATCCGGATCCCCCAGAACGAAACGGGTCGCATGGCTGAGTTTCATCGCCAACGTATCCTGTGGGTGATCGCGCAGAACCGCTTCGAACTTTTGCACCGCCTGTGTCAGGTGTCCCGCCAGATACAGCCCCAATGCATCGACAAACAGCCGCTCGCGCGCCGAGACGGGCTGCCGGCTCATCGCAGCATTGGCAGCCGCCAAAGCCTCGACTGCAACCGCCATCATCTCACGCCGACCGAGAAGGGCCATGAACAGGCCTTTCACGGCATGACCCAAAGCAAAATCGGGCTCAAGCTCCAACACTTTGCCCAGATGTTGGGGTGTAGCCGCGGCATGCGCCATAAACCCAAGCAGAACACCATTCCAGGCTTCGACAGCTTCCGGCTGCGCCAAGGTGTTCATCTGTCCAAAAACGTCTTGTTTCATACTTGGGTCCAATCTGATTGCGGTATTTGACACTGTTTGATGTAACAGAGTGTGCGAGAGCGGCGTATCAGTATCGACCCCGCTCTCGAATTGGTGAAATGTCGTGTGTAAGAAAGTCGAAAAAATCCGCCGATTCAAAGGCATGTTTCAGCAACTTGCCGCCTAGTTGTGCAAGTGTTTCAATCGTCGAACGGGTTTTCAGCGCTTAACACCCAGTCAGTATCGGCCCCGCAGGTGGGTGGCGCGCTGCGATATGTTACAGGCGTGCGTGACAAGTTCAGGGGATTCCCGATCAGGTTCACGATACCGGGCTGGGCCTGCATCGAAATCTGCATTTTTCGTGCTGCCACCTGTTCCGTATCAAAAACCTGATCCAGCGTCTGGACCGGTCCTACGGGCACTTTCACGGCTTCAAGACCGGAAATTACTGATCGTGTATCCAGACCTTGGACAGCGGGCCGTAGAATGGCGTTTAGCGCATCACGGTGTTCCAGTCGCGCCGGGTTGGTCACGAATCTGGGGTTGTCGGCAAGTTCGGGTTGTCCCAGGAAACCGCACAGCTTTCTGAACTGGCCATCATTTCCAACCGCCAGAATGACATGCCCATCGGATGTCTCGTAAACGTCATAAGGCACGATGTTGGGGTGCCCGTTTCCACGGCGCTGCGGAACGTTGCCAGAAGTCAGGTAATTGACGCCCTCGTTGATCAGCCATGCGATCTGAGAATCAACAAGTGCCAGATCGACCTGCTGACCTTCACCGGTCAGGTCGCGGTGGCGCAGCGCGGCCAGAATGCCAACGCTTGCATACATTCCGCACATCACATCAGCGATGCCGACCCCCACTTTCATCGGCGCGCCTTCCGGGTCGCCGGTCAGGGACATGATCCCGCCATAGCCCTGTGCCATCAGGTCATAGCCGGGTTTGCTGGCATTTGGCCCGGTTTGGCCGTAGCCCGAGATCGAGCAGTAAACGAGGCTAGGGAATTCCTGCGACAGGGTGGCATAGTCCAGCCCGTATTTCGCGAGACCGCCGGGTTTGAAATTCTCAATCAGAATATCCGCGTGTGAGGCCAGCCGCCGTACTTCCGCCTGACCTTTCTCGGTTGCGATATCCAGGGCCACAGATTTCTTGTTTCGGTTCGCTGACATGAAATAGGCGCTCAGGTCCGAACGGTTGCCATCGGCATCGGTGACATAGGGCGGACCCCATTGCCGCGTGTCGTCGCCCCCGGTGGCAGGGTTCTCGATCTTGATGACACTTGCGCCCAGATCACCCAGCAACTGCGTGCAGGTTGGCCCGGCCAGAATACGGCTGAGGTCCAGAACTTTGACGCCCTTCAGCGGGCCCTCAGATGCGGCCATCGTATCCTCCACGGTCGATTTCAGCGGCGATGACGGTAAATGTCTCGGCCTTTACAGCAGCTTCAAGTGCTGCACGCAACTCTGCCCGGTTGCGGACAGTGTGGCCGTTCCCACCAAATGCACGGGCCATGGCGGCGAAGTCATGGTGGTCGAAATCCACACCATTATTGACCATCTGCCGCTGCCGTTGTTTCAACTCGATAAGGGCAAGGCTGGCATCTACGAAGACAAGAAAGATCGGATTGCCGCCCATTTGAGCCGCCGTAGACAATTCCCCGGCGACCATCAGAAACCCGGCATCACCCGAAAAGCTGATCACCGGGCGGTCGGGCTCGGCCAGTTTCAGACCAATGGCCATTGGGACAGCACAGCCCATGGTGCAGAGCGCCGAGGATTGGATCAGCCCACGTTCTTCGCTGCATTCCCACATCTGGCTCAGCAGAATGCGATGCGCGCCGCTGTCAGCGGTTGCGAGTGTTTCGGGGGGCAGGGTCGTGCGCGTTTCGGCGATGACAGCGGCGGGTCCCCAGTCCTCATCGGTGGGAAAGGCCAATGCCAGTGCGGTTTTGACCTGCGCGGGCTCACCACCCGGCCATGTCGTGCGGGCGGGGTTTCCCTTGGCAATGGCCTCAAGCGTCTCGCCCGTGTCGGCCACCAGATTAAGACCCGCCTGATGCATGTAGTGGTCATTGATCACCGCTGATATGTCGATGACGCGCTTTTCTTCGGGGTCCCAGATTTCGCGCCAGCCGGGGCGCATTTCGATCGGGTCATACCCCAGACACAGCACCAGATCGGCTTGTTCGACCAATGGGACAAGGTGCTTGTCTGCCAAAGGCGACAGGCCAGCGCCGCCCAAACACAATGGGTGATCTTCGGGAACAACACCCTTGGCCTTGTAGGTGGTCACAAATGGAATTCCGAAATGTTCCAAAAACGCCTGCACCACACTGCGCGAGTCGTCATAGAGGACATCGAGACCAATAATGGCGATTGGGCGCTCGGCCTCAGCCACCCAGCGCCGGGCTTTTTCAAGGCATTCACCATTGGGACTGACAGGCGCGACCTTGGCCAGACGGCGGCGTTTCACACCCGTCACTGGCGTATCGGCGACCGAGATCGGAACATCGATATGGACCGGGCCCGGTCGCGGCTGTGTGGCAAGCGACACCGCCTTGTCTGCGACGATATCCGCGCCCTTGGCCGTCAGTGTGAACGTGCCCTTGGTGATGGAACGGTAAACCTGGCTGTGGTCCATAACCTGATGAGTATAGGTCAGCGCCTCGTCCGCATCGACGCAACCGGTCAGAACGATCATCGGAACACGGTCCTGCAAGGCATTGGCCACCACATTGATGCCGTTCATCGCGCCCGGACCCAGAGTGGCGACCAGAATCGCAGGTGCGCCGTCGCGGTGATGCACGGCCTCGGCCATGAATCCGGCCGAGTTTTCATGTTTTGTCAGATGAAAGGTGATGCCCGCCTTTTCAAGCGCATCCACCAGTGTCAGCACCTCACCCCCCGGCATTCCAAAGGCGTGGCGGCACCCCGCTTCATACAGGCGTTGGGCCAGAAGATCGGCGGCGCGCGGCGTGGGGTCCTGCATCAGTCATGCTCCGAGATAACCGTTTCGAAGCAGATTGCGGAGGACGCCACCAGACGCAAGGCGGATCACGTCAGTGTGACTATTTGACTGCGTCTTCAGCGACAGATTGAAAGGTTTTATCAAGTTCTGCAGCAATGTCCTGCAAGGCTTGTCCGCCTTCCGCCATGTAAGGGTCAAACACGAAACTGGGGGTCTTGTAAGACAGGGTTGCGGTTCCGTCCTCGTTCTCGGTGACATAGAAACGGATCGGTGCTTCGATCATCGCATTGGTAGAGGTCTCCAGCACCCTTACCGCGTAATCGTTGTTGAACGCGCCAATAACCAGATTGCCCGGAATGGTGATTCCGCGCGCCGCAGCAGCCTTGGTGGGTCCAGCCTGCGTCACCACAATCAGCCCGTTGTCCTTGATCGCAGCCTTGGTTGCATCGACCAGTTCCGAGTAGGTCTTGTCCGCAGGAAACACGGCCCAACCGGTTGGGGCGTCTTGTGCCCAAACGGGTAAAGTGATCAGGCAGAGCAAGGGAATGAGGGCTTTCATTGTTACGTCTCCTGTATTGAGGTGCAACCTGTGTGCCAGACCTGACCGATCCGCGTCATCACAAACCCGTGTTCACGTGCCCGTTCGTTATTTCTGCCGCGTCTTCAACAGGTAGATATCCATGATCCAGCCATGTTCGGCGCGGGCCTTCGCCCGGGTCTCAAGGATGTTCTGCGCAACCTCATCCAGCGGGCCACTGATCAGAACCTCTTCTTTCATACCCACATAGGCGCCCCACCAAATGTCATAATCTGCCAAATCAAGGGTTTGGAACGAGCATTCGCCGTCCAGCATCACCGCGACGTTCGAGGCCGCATCGGGCCAGCCTTCATCCCGGATACGACGACCGGTTGTGACAACGTAGGGCGCGCCCAGATCATTGATCGGAATCGCATGGGCAGCGGTCAGCGCCTGCAACGCGGTGATGCCGGGGATAACCTTGGTATCGGGTTGCGGGTTCAACCGGGCAGCGATGCGCAATGAGCTGTCATAGAGGGACGGATCTCCCCAGATCAGCAACGCGACATGCTGCGCCTCTGGATGAGCGGCAATGGCCGCTTGCCAGCGCAGGGCGATGGCGTCGTGCCATTCATCGACACCGCGCAGGTAACCATCGTCGGCCCGACGTTGGGGAATATCGAAATAGGCGACCTGTGGCGGTGTTTCGGCGACACGCTCGATGATCGCTTCACGCAGCCCGGCCAGATCAGCCTTGTTTTCCCCTTTGCGCGGAATCAGGATCAAATCTGCCGCCCGGATCGCCTGCGCGCCCTGAAACGTTACATGATCCGGATTGCCGGTGCCGATGCCGATCAAGCTCAAATCAATCATCGTCGAACTCCGCCAGCGGGCCGTAAAGGATCAGCGCAGGTGCTTTGCCGATCTCGGTTTTCAGCTGTTCCGCCAGCGCGCCAATCGTGGCGCGTTGCAGTTTTTGGTCGGGTGTTGAGACGGATTCGGCCATAAGCGCCGGAGTATCCAACGGCAATCCTTGCGTGTGCAGGGCTTCGACCAGCAGGGGAAAGGTGCGCTTGCCCATGAAAACGACGGTCGTGGCCTGCGGATCAGCCAGCGCTTTCAGGTTCAGGTCGTCGGGCAATTCACCACTGACGTCATGGCCGGTCACGAACTGGACCCGCCGGGCCGTGAGCCTGCGCGTCAATGGAATGCCTGCGGCCGCTGCCGCTGCCACTGCCGAGGGGACGCCAGGAATGATTTCATAGGCGATTCCGGCTGCGCGCAGGGCGACAAGCTCTTCCTCAAGCCGTCCAAACATACCGCCGTCTCCGGATTTCAGGCGCACCACATGCTGACCGGATTGCGCGTAATCCACCAGCAACCGGCTGACATGGTCCTGCTTGGGTGACGGACGACCGGCCCGCTTTCCGACACCAACCAGATCCGCATCGTCGCGCGCATGGCTCAGGATCGGGCCGCTGCTGAGATCGTCGAACAAGATCGCGTCGGCCTTTTGCATCCGGTCCACCGCCTTGAGCGTCAGCAGTTCCGGATCACCGGGGCCAGAGCCGATGAAAGAGACAAAGCCACTCATGCCGACGCCTCCGCAATCAGGTGAAAGAACGTGCCAGTGACATTGCCACGCAGTGATCCGGTTTGCGGGCCTTCTTCCCCTTCGGCGTCAAACACGCGTGCCAATGGGGCGTCCGGTTGGTCCACGATCGAGGAATAATGGAACTCGTGTCCGCGCAATGCCGATCCTTTGGCAAAGCCGGGCATAGGGGCCAGAAGGGCGGCCTTTCTATAACCAAGGTTGAACTTGCGCTTCTGATAAGATGTGACAAGGCCCAGCAAACCAGCCATTTCATGGTGCACGCCGTCCTTGTCGATCAGCGCCTGACCAAGCGCCATGTAGCCGCCGCATTCTCCGTGCACCGGTTTTGTTTCCGCGTGTTTACGCAAACCACTCAGAAAGGTGGTGGCCGCTGCCAATGTTCCGGCGTGCAATTCGGGATACCCGCCGGGCAGCCAGACCAGATCGGCATCCGCCGCCGGAGGTTCGTTTGCCAAGGGTGAAAAAGGCAAGATCTCGGCACCCGCATCGTGCCACCCTTGCAAAAGGTGGGGATAGGTAAAGGAAAAGGCGGCATCACGGGCCAGCGCGATCCGCTGGGCCGGGGGCTGCGGCAGTGCGGCTGACGAAGGTCCGCTGGGGCCTGAGGAAGCTGCCCGCTTGATTGCGTCAAGGTCCACATGTTCTCGTAAAAACGCGGCATAGCCTACAATGGCGCTTTCCAGATCGGGGTGTTCGACAGCCTGAATAAGTCCCAGATGCCGCTCTGGCAGGGTCAAATCACCACGGCGGGGCAGCACGCCCAGAACAGGCAGGCCCGCGCGCTCCATTCCCAGACGGGTCAGGCGTTCGTGGCGGGGGCTGGCGCATCGATTCAGGATCACTCCGGCAAAGGGCAGATCGGGATTGTACATCCTGAACCCCAACGCCGTTGCCGCCGCTGATTGTGCCTGCCCGCCCACATCCAGCACAAGCACAACGGGCCAGCCCATGCGCAGGGCGGTCTCGGCGCTCGAACCGTGCCCGACTTCGCCAGGCTTTGCGACACCGTCGAACAAACCCATCGAGCCCTCGGCCACCACAATGTCAGCGCCTTCGGCCTGAGCAGAAATTGCACTGAGCAGGGGATCTGCCATCGCCCAGCTGTCCAAATTGAACGAAGCCCGCCCGGCAGCTGCCCGGTGAAAGGCGGGATCGATATAATCCGGCCCGCTTTTAAAGGGTTGCACGGTCAGGCCATCTTCGGCCAGCGCGCGCAAAAGGCCCAGCATGACTGTCGTCTTGCCAGTACCCGAAGAGGGTGCTGAAATCAGAATACCCGGAGGGTTAGTCATCACCATGGCTCCAGCTTGACCAAGGGCTGTCGGCACTTTGCGGGCGATAGCGGCGGTCGTAATCTCTGGAATAAAGACAGCTTTCGTCAAAACCCTCACCGGCCAGCGCAGGGCCGACCATGATCAAAGCCGTGCGCGAGATACTTTCATCCAGCGACCCTTTCAGGGTTTCCAACGTTGCCCGGATGATCTGTTCATCCGGCCAGCTTGCGCGATACACAACGGCCACCGGGCAGTCCGGGCCATAAGCCGGGGTCAGGTCTGCAATAACCTTGTCCAGATTGCCGATTGACAGATGAATGGCCAAAGTCGCGCCGGTACGGGCAAAATTAACGAGGGTTTCACCTTCGGGCATGGATGACGCGCGCCCCGGCGTTCTGGTCAGAACCACCGACTGCGCTAGTCCCGGCAGGGTCAGTTCGGTGCCCAGGGCCGCTGCCGCGGCGGCAAAGGATGGTACGCCAGGGGTCACACTGACCGGAATGCCCAAGTCTTTCAGGCGGCGGATCTGTTCGCCCATCGCCGACCAGACTGACAAATCGCCCGAATGCAGCCGCGCCACATCCTGACCCGCTTTATGCGCGACTTCGATCTCGGCCATGATCTGGTCCAGATCCATGGGCGCAGTGTTGATGATTTTTGCGTCTTTGGGGCAGTGGCTCAGAATTTCCGCTGGCACCAGCGACCCGGCATAAAGGCACACGGGGCACGAGGCGATGATGTCGCGCCCACGCAATGTCAACAGGTCTGCAGCGCCCGGTCCGGCGCCGATGAAATGAACGGTCATGTTTGTCCTCCGATGGCGATGGCGCAGGTGGCCAGCCGGTCGTCCGAAATATGTCTGGGTGAAAGCAGTCGCGCGCCGGACCCGGCGGCGGCAAGGGCCGATGCTTCGGCAACGCTGCCGGTGCCATAAGCGGCACGGCTGCGGTTCGAGCATGTCAGGGTGCGTTGTCCGGCCAAATCGGCAGCCGCCACGAAGTGCAGCGGAAGAGCAAGGCTTTCCGCAAAGGCCACCAGCGCAGAGTGGCCGTTTTTGTCAGCGACCGTCGCCAGAGCTTGGACATCATGGCTGGCCGCTGCCGCGTCATAGGCGGCGCGCAAACTGTCTGCCGTCGCGTCGGATGAAAAGCCCAAGCCTGCCACGATCATAACGTCACGCTCCACTGGACAACCGGATAGGCAGATTTCCAGCCGCGCCGCGGTCCGAGGGGTGCAGAATGAGCCAGTTCGATCCGCAACAGGTCTCCGCCCAGGTCTTGGTGCCATCGCGCCAACAGGGCTTCGCTTTCCAGAGTTACCGCGTTGGCGATCATCCGGGTGCCAGCGGGCAGGGCGTCGCGAAGCCACGCCAGCAGGCTGGCGCTTAGCCCACCGCCGATGAAAACCACATCCGGCAGTGGCAAACCGGCCAGCGCTTCGGGTGCTGTGCCGTGGACAACCTGTAACCGATCCTGCCCCAGCGCGTCGGCATTGCGGCGAATGCGTTCGGCCCTGTCGGCGCGGGGTTCGATACTGGCGGCGGTCAGGGTCGGGTCGCACATCAGCCATTCAATACTGATCGAGCCGGTGCCACCGCCAATGTCCCACAGATGTTCGCCCCGCTGCGGTGCCAGTGCGGACAGGGTCAGTGCCCGGATCGGGCGTTTGGTGATCTGGCCGTCGGTTTCAAATAGATCATCCGGCTTGCCCGAGGCCTTGGACAGTCCCTGCCCAGTGCCGGTCACTTCCAACCCGACGCAGACAGGATGATCGAAGGTTCCCAGCAGAGCTTCGGTCAGGCTCACTGTCTGGATGCTTTCCCGCGGGCCGCCGAGGGCCTGCATCACATGCAACGCGCTGTCGGCAAAACCGGTTTCGCTCAGATATGTCGCCAGTTCAGCAACCGCCTTGCCGTCACGCAAAAGCACAATGGCATGAAGATCCGGGGCCAGATGCGGCCGCAATCGGGTCAAAGGCGCAGCGTGCAGGCCGAACGTCGGCGTGCTTTCCAAAGGCCAGCCCAGCCGCGCGGCGGCCAGCGAAAACGTGGACTGGCCGGGCAGGGCGGTCCACTCTTTGGCATCGAAGTTACGCGCGATGACGGACCCTGCGCCAAACCAGAACGGATCACCTGACGCCAGAACCACCGTCTGCCGTCCGCGCAGGCCTTTCAGGATCGGCAATCCGTCCGAGAACGGCACCGGCCATTCGACCCGTTCAGCCTCGTTTTCCGGCAGCAGCGACAGGTGACGAGGCGGCCCCATGATCACTTCGGCCCGGTCCAGCACTTGACGGCTTGCAGGCGACAGGCCATCAAGCCCATCTTCGCCCAATCCCAAAACGGTCAGCCACGGAGACTCAGACATGCCCAACCTCCTGATTCTTGGCGGCACGACCGAGGCCAACGCTTTGGCCAAAGCTGTTGCGGAACAAGGGATTACGGCTGTGTATTCTTATGCGGGACGGGTGGAAACCCCGCGTCCGCAGCCGTTGCCGGTGCGAGTTGGCGGGTTTGGCGGCCCGGAAGGTCTGGCCCACTACATCCGTGAAAACGCGATCACCCATGTCGTGGATGCGACCCATCCATTTGCGGCGCAGATGAGCCGGAACGCGATTGAGGCGTGTCACACAACTCAGGTTCCACTGGCCGCCTTGACCCGCGCGGCGTGGAAGCCGCAACCCGGCGATGTCTGGCACCGCGTGCCCGATATCCCTGCCGCCGTCGATGCGCTTGCAGGTGATCCTCAGCGTGTGTTCCTGGCTGTCGGACGTATGCATCTTGAAGACTTTGCTGCCCAGCCCCAGCACCACTACCTGCTGCGTCTGGTGGACGAACCCGACAGCTTGCCCTTGCCTCTGGCGCAGATTGTCGTGGCCCGGGGTCCTTTTGCAGAAGCCGATGACCGCGCACTGATGCAGCAACATAGGACGCAACTTGTGGTGTCCAAGAACGCGGGCGGCTCGGGCGCGCGCGCCAAGCTGGACGCAGCGCGGGCGCTGGGTCTGCCAGTGCTTATGATCGACCGCCCGGTGCTTCCCAAGCGGACCGAGCTTTCGACTGTCGCACAGGTTCTGGACTGGCTGTCTCATCCCTGATCCTCGACCGGGGTGAAGCGTGGCGTATAGACGATCGGCGTGCCATTGCGTTCGATGACGCGAGTGCGCGAGGAGCCGACAATTACCACGGTCTGCATATCCGCCATCTCGGGCGTGGCCTCGGCCAGTGTGGAAATCCGGATCGCCTCATCCGCTCGTGACACGGCGCGCGCAAACAGGATCACCCGCTCGGGCTCGCATTCTTCGCGCAGGATTTCCAACGTCTTTACAAGACCTTCCGGGCGAGACTTCGAGCGGGGGTTGTAGAATGCCATCGAGAAATCGGCCTGCGCAGCCAAGCGCAGGCGTTTTTCGATCAGCGACCAGGGCTTTAGGTTGTCGCTAAGGTTGATGGCGCAGAAATCATGCCCCATCGGAGCGCCTGCGCGGGCAGATGCGGCCAGCATCGCGGTGATCCCCGGCAGCACATCTATCTGAATGTCACGCCATTCTGTTGGGCCATTCTCCAACGCTTCGAACACAGCTGCAGCCATAGCAAACACACCGGGATCGCCCGAGGACACAACAACCACCCGCCTGCCGTCGGCGGCCATTTGCAGCGCGTGTTGCGAGCGGTCGATTTCAACCCGGTTGTCACTGGCGTGCAGGGTCAGGCCGGGGCGGTCGGCCACGCGGGCCACATAAGGGATATAGCCCACCACATCAGTGGCGTCGGCCAAAGCCGCTGTAACTTCGGGGGTGACCAGCGCTTCGTTGCCCGGACCAAGGCCTGCGATCTTGACCCAGCCGCTCATGGTCGGCGTCCCTGACCATGAACAACGATGATCGAGAAATACGGGGTGATCTTCTCGCAGGCCTCAGACAGTTTTGTCACCGTCTGGTTCGGCATTTGCGCGTATTCGACAATCCATGCGCGGTCGTACAACCCGGAGGTTTTCAGTGCGCGTTTCACCTTGTCGATGTTCCGCCCGATCTTCATCACGACCAAAGCATCTGTCTTCGCCATGCGTTCAGCCAGAACCTCCTCGGGCAGGGTGCCGACCAGAACGGTCAGCACATCATCCCCCCAGGTGATCGGATCGCCGGTGGCCGTCCATGCACCGGACATACCGGTGATGGCTGGTACAACCTCGACCGGAGCTTCGTCACGCAACCGATTGTAAAGATGCATGAACGAGCCGTAGAAAAACGGATCGCCCTCACACAGTACCACCACATCCTCACCCTGTTCCGACAGCGTCTTCAGGTGTGCTGTGCACTCTTCATAGAACGCGGCCAGCAACTCGTTATAACGCGGATCAGTGACCGGGATTTCGGTGGTCACCGGGTATTCCATCGGGAATTCAATCGCGCCTTCGGGGATCATCCCGTTGACGATTTTGCGGGCCTGACCGCTGCGACCCGGTTTGCGAAAGAATGCCACGTGTTTGGCGTTGCGTAGAAGGCGATCGGCCCGGACACTCATCAGATCAGGGTCACCGGGGCCAAGGCCCACGCCGTATATGGTACCCATTTTCATTCCGCCCGGCTTGCGATGGCGTTGATGGCTGCAACGGTGATGGCGCTGCCACCCAGACGGCCTTTGACAATGCAGGAGGGGACGGGTTGCGCCTGCCACAACGCGTCTTTGGATTCCACCGCTCCGACAAATCCGACGGGGCAGCCGATGATCGCAGCAGGGCGCGGGCAATCCGGGTCTTCCAGCATGTTCAGCAAGTGAAACAGCGCGGTGGGCGCGTTTCCAATGGCGACCAGAGCACCTTCCAGATGCGGACGCCAGAATTCCAGCGCAGCGGCAGAACGGGTGTTGCTCATCTTGGTGGCCAGAGGGCGCACGCGTTCGTCATGGAGGGTGCAGATCACCTGGTTGTCGGCAGGCAGACGGAAGCGGGTCACACCTTCGCTGACCATGCGCGCGTCACACAGGATCGCCGCGCCGTTTTCCAGCGCCGTGCGTGCGGCCTGCACAAATCCGGGTGAGAAATGTACAAACTCCTCCAGCCCGACCATGCCGGCGGCGTGGATCATCCGAACGGCGACCTGCTCTTCATCGGTATCAAAGCGGGCCAGATCAGCCTCGGACCGGATGGTGGCAAAGCTTTCCTTGTAGATCGCCGCGCCATCGGTTTCGTATGTATAGGGCATCAGGTGAAGTCCATGGTCATGAGTGTTTCGGGGGCGAGCCCGCGTTGGCAGGGCTCATCCCCTGCGCGGCCCTGTTTGACAAGATCAAATCGCCCGTTGTTGCCGACCACTGTGATCTCGGCCGGGCCCATATGGGCGCACCCCTTGGCGCAGCCCGAGACATGCAGACGACCGGGGATGCGCCGGGCCAATGCACGGGCGATGTCGCGGGTTTCCACCTGCGCTTGCGGGCAGAACGGCGCGCCGGGGCAGGCGTCGGTTGTCATCATCGGATCGGCTCCGTCCATGACGAAATCCGGGGAGGGTATCGCCGCCCCGCCTTCCAGCAGGATCAGCCGCCACGGGGTGACACGCAGGGCAGAAGCGCCGCTGGCTTCAACCAGTTCACAAAGCTTGCGCGCAGGCAGCGAGCCGAATGCCGCGCCGTAGAGAGCGCCCAGTTCATAGGGGCCGGGTTGCAGTTTTTCACCGATAGGACCGGGGGCAAGTCCCAGCCAATCCTGTGGCAGCGCGTGGGCGACCCGCGCCATGCGGCGTGTCTCGGCCGTATAGGTCTGGGCAAACCAACGGGCCAGCGCGATCACGTGGTCGATGGCGTCGCCTTCGGCCACACACCGCCCGGTTTTGCAGCCGTCGGCGCGCAGGATCAGACCGTCGGCACACAGTTCCAGACGAATATCTGCGGAATCCGAGGCCAACAGGCGCGTCGGGCCTGTATCTATGGCAAAACCGAACTTAGCGGGCAGAGCAGGCAGTTCCGCCAGTCGATCGATCAATTCCTGCGTCAGCCGCGCGGTCAAATCGCCCGCCTGATAGAGCGGAGTGACCAGAATATTGCGGCGTACTTCGATGCCGGGTTCCGCATCAAGCAAGTCCAGCGCCGCAAGCTCCACAAGCAACGGCTGGTGGTCGCGCTCATCCACGCCGCGCAGTTGCAGGTTGGCACGATTGGTCAGGTCAATGGTGCCGTTGCCGAACCGTTCAGCCAGTTCGCACAAGCCAATAGCCTGCCTGGCATTCAGTCGCGCCAGACGCGGACGGACCCGCACGACCAGCCCGTCGCCTGACATCATCGGACGATGCGCGCCGGGACACCAGCCTTGAACGATAGGTGCACTCATCTCAAACCCTCCAAATCGGCCCGGATCGAATTCCGGCGCGTGTTCCAAAGCCCCGCTTCCAGCAATGCACGGAACCTGTCTTGCATGGCCTGATGGGCCTTCGGGTTGGTCTCTTGCAGAAAGGTATCAACGGCCTCATTACCCAATGTGGCTTCGTGATAGAGATCAAACAGATGCGGAGCGACAGTGCCGGACAGATGCGCGAAAGAGGCCATGTGATCCAGCGTCGCAGCAATCTCGGCGGCGCCGCGAAAACCATGGCGCTGCATCCCCGCAATCCAGCCGGGGTTGGCTGCGCGGGCATGAACGACGCGGCTGATTTCTTCCGGCAGAGTCCGGGCGCGCGGATTATCTGGGTTGGTGTTGTCCAAATGGTAAAGCTGAGCGGTGCCCCCAGCGACCTTTTTGGCGGCGGCAAAACCGGCTTCATGCGTGGCATAGTCGTTGGCCAGCAGCAGGTCAGTTTCCGTCAGATCCTGGAGGTGAACAAAACTGTCGGCATTGGCGACACGATCCGTGATTCCCGCTTTGTCTTGCGCAATGTGTTCACCTTCCAGCGCGTACGAGCTGGCCTCAAGCCATGCTTCCCCGGCTTGGGCGCGCGCCTCGTCCGTATAGGTCTCGGACAGATGGGTCATGTTCAGGCCGTAACTGCCGGGTGCCGGGCCAAACACCCGCGTAGCCGGGGCGTGACCGGCATAGGGGTTCCAGTCGGTCGCTTCATCACGCTCTGACAAAGCCCGAACCGCCTGACCATAAAGGGCTGACAATGTGGGGAACACATCGCGAAACAAGCCCGAAACCCGCAGGGTGACGTCCAGACGCGGGCGGCTCAGGTCGGTGATGGGTAAAACTTCGATACCCGAAACCCGCTCGGATCCCTTGTCCCAAACCGGCTTTACACCCAGAAGGTGCAGGGCCATGGCGAATTCTTCGCCCGCAGTGCGCATGGTGGCCGATCCCCACAGATCGACAATCAGCCCTTTCGGGTAATCACCTTCCTCCTGCAAGTGCCGCCGTACCAGTTCCTCGGCCAGTTTCACGCCTTGCGTGTAAGCTGCGCGGGTGGGCACAGATCGCGGATCGGTGGTGTAAAGGTTTCGCCCGGTCGGCAGCACGTCAAGGCGGCCCCGATAGGGCGAGCCGGACGGGCCAGCCTCGATCCTCTTACCGGCCAGCGCATTGATCAGAGCATTGCGCTCGGCATGGGCGGATGGGGCAGGGTCGAAACTGCCGGTCACGTCCGGGACACGCCCATAGACGTGCAGCCCGTCGCCAAACTGACTTTCTTTGATATCGCAGACAAAGCGGTCAATGCGCGTGATAGCTTCGGCGGTGCTGGTGGCCTGATCCAGACCCAGATCGTTCTCCAGTCCAATGGCCTGTGCTTCTTCCCGGATATCTTCCTGCAACCGGTTACGGCGTCTGGGGTCAAGACCGTCCGCGTTTGAAAACTCGTCCAGCAGGGCTTCCAGCCGCACCATCCGGTCAGGCGTTCCGCTTTCTTTCATGGGAGGTGGGATGTGGCCCAGAGTCACCGCGCCGATCCGGCGTTTGGCCTGCGCGGCCTCGCCCGGGTCGTTGACGATGAACGGGTAGATCACCGGAAGGTCACGGATCAGTGCCTCGGGCCAGCAGTTTGCCGATAGGGCGACTGATTTGCCGGGCAGCCATTCCAGCGTGCCATGCGCACCGATATGGATCAGCGCATCCGCTCCAAGACCTTTGCGCAGCCACAAATAGAAGGCGACATAGCTATGGCGCGGGGTGCGCGAAAGGTCGTGATAGTCGTCATCGCGCAGCTCGGGTGTTCCGCGTTCTGGTTGCAGTGCGACCAGTGCCTTGCCGCGTCGCAAAGCCGTAAAGTGAAACGCGTCATGAGCGAAAATTGGGTCTTGCTCGGGATCGCCCCATACGGTGTGCAGATCGGTGCGCAGGGTCTCGGGCAATTCAGCGAGTGCACTCAGATAATCCTCAAGCGGCCACGATACCCGGGCGTCCAAGAGTGTGTCGGCAATCGGTTCGGCAGCCGTGATGTCGTAGCCTTCACCGTGAAGATCAGACAGCATCGCTTCGGCTGAGGCCAACGCGTCGAGACCGACCGCATGGGCCATCTGCCAGTCTTTGCCTGGATATGTGGACAGTACCAACGCGGGGATCTGGTCCGCCTTGGGTTTGTTATTCAGGGCGAGCCAGCCCGATACCCGGTCGATGATTGCCTCGATCCGGTCCGGCTCGGCCCGATGCGCAAAACGCGAGTATTCCAGATGCGGATCGCGCTTGCCCGGCTCTTTAAATGAGGCAACGCCTGCCGATATTCGCCCGTCCACTTCGGGCAATACCACATGCATGGCGAGGTCGGCGGGTGACAGGCCGCGTTCGGCCTCGGCCCAAGCCTTGCGTCGCGAGGTGGCGAGGGCGACCTGAAACACCGGCACATCCGCTGCGTCCAAAGGCGACGTGCCAGACGCGCCCTTACCTGAGAATGAAGTGGCGTTGATGATGGCCGATGGTCTCAGGGCAACGACCTGTTCCCTGAGCCAGTCGGCAGCGGCCGGGGCCTTGAGCGACGGGGCGAACAAACCCACCGCCTGGAGCCCGCGGGCGCGCAGGCTGCGGATCAGGGCCGCGACCGGAGCTGTGTCTGCTGATGTCAGATAAGCACGGTAGAAGGTTACGAGAATGCGTTTCGCATCGTTCTCGAACGCGGAATCCACCGGGATGACACCCTGTTCCGGGCACCACGCACCGCATTCGGGCAGGGTTTTCGCGCCCATCACCGGGCCGGCATAAAGCCCTGCTGCTAACGCCATCTGGGCCAATGCGGCCTGCGCGGCGACTTCTCCGCCGGTATCACACAGATGTGCCAGCCGCCGCAGGGTCGAGAGGGGCAGGGTCGAATACTCATCCAACCGAGTGTCTTCTCGCCCATCCGCCGGTAGAACGGCCAGCGCGATGCCTTTGGCCTGCGCCAGTGCCAGAACCTGTTGCAGCCCGTAAGACCAATAGGGCACGCCGCCGATCAGACGGATCAGGATGCCCTTTGCGCCTTCAAGTGTCTGTTCAACATAGGTGTCGACGGACAGGGGGTGTTTCAATGCAGCAAGATTGGCCAGCCGCATCGTGGGCATCCGCCCCTCAGGTCCGCCGCCGCGATGCCAGCCCTCCGCGAAAGCGCCCAGGTCACTGTCGGAAAAGGACAGTACAACCAGATCGGCCGGGCTTTGGCCCAGATCGGTTGGGGTCTCGGTTTCCTCGAGCCCGTGGCTTTCGCGAAAGACGACGTGCATGACTTACTCGGCAACCTCGGTCACACCCACTAGGATATCACGGATCTCAGCCTCTTTGATGTCGTCATGTTCGGCAATGACGACCAGGCGCGAGCGGCGCACCTCACCGGGTTCCCACGGGCGGTCGTATTGGTGACGAACCCGTGCGCCGACAGCCTGAACCAGCAGGCGCATCGGTTTGCCTGTGACGGCGGCATAGCCTTTGACGCGCAGGATATTAAGCTCAGTTGCCAGACGTTCAATCCTGGCAACCAGTTCCGCCGGGTCGGTCTGTTCCGGCAACTCGACGATGATGCTTTCGAAATCGTCATGCTCATGATCGTGATGGCCATCGTGATGTGACGGGCGCGCGTCCATGTCATCTTCGGCGGCAGCCTCAAGGCCAAGCACGACGCGTACGTCGACGACACCCTCGGCAACCTCGACGACAGGAAGCGGGCGCGGCGCCTCAGCGGCGATGATCTGTTTAGCTTTCGCGACACCTTCGGGACCTGCCAGATCGGGCTTGGTCAGCAGGATGATATCCGCGCACGAGATCTGATCCTCGAACACCTCGGACAAGGGTGTTTCGTGGTCGATCGAGTCATCAGCCAGCCGTTGGGCATCCACCGCTTCAACGTTCGGAGCAAAGCGACCGGCGGCCACGGCCTCGGCATCGGCCAGCGCAATAACGCCATCAACGGTAATTTTCGAACGGATATCAGGCCACTCAAACGCTTTCAGCAGCGGTTTGGGCAGTGCAAGGCCGGATGTTTCGATCAAAATGTGATCCGGGCGCGGTTCCAGCGCCATCAGCGCCTCGATGGTCGGGATGAAATCGTCGGCCACGGTGCAGCAGATGCAGCCGTTTGCCAGTTCCATGATGTTTTCCGCAGGGCATTCCGGAATCGCGCAGGACTTCAGGATGTCGCCATCAACACCCACATCGCCAAACTCGTTAACAACAATCGCAAGGCGCTTGCCCTGCGGGTTCTGCATCAGATGGCGCACCAGCGTGGTTTTGCCCGAGCCCAGAAAGCCGGTGATCACAGTGACGGGGAGTTTTTCAAGGTTCGACATGATCTCAGGCTCCAATCGGGGGAATGCGCGAGGCGCAGTTTTTGCGGAAATGTTCAGGACGGTCGCGCCATTTCACCAGACCATCGCCTGTGGCCAGATACTTAGTCGCGCCATCGATGATGACATCGACGTGATCGATTTCGTTCAGATTCTCGTAAACAAAGGTCCAGCGATCCGGCCCGCCCCGAAGAACGATGGAACAGCCCTGATCACAGTTCGAAAGGCATTCGACCTGTTTCAGAGTGATACCATCCGGCAGGACAGCCTGTTCCAGGGCCTTGTGCAACAATGTGCCGGGACGCTCAGCGTCATCCTCGACGGGCAGACCCCGGCGGCAAGTCGTGCAGACCAGTAGCTCTACCGGTTCGTTCTCGGTCATGTCTCTCATCCCCCCAAATCCTCTTCGCGGGGGACGGGGTTTCATGCGGGCACCACGTCTGCACATGGACCCGACACCGGAACACCCCGCCCGGTTTCAACTTCGGGTGTTGGCAGGTCTCCCGGCTTGCGGATGCCAGAGCGGTCGCTCTGTCGGATGTCCCGCCTTCCCGGCACAGGCCAGTGGCATTGGGCATCCTCTCCGGTCACGGTCGCGGGGGCGGCTGCGTTTGGCGGATGAACCGTTGACGCATTCCCTTTTCATCGGCTGTCGCCGACACCAACGACAGGGACATGCGGCACCGCTGACCCGCTTGTCAAGCGGTTCGCGCGCAACAAATAAGCCAAGGAGAAAAAAGCGACCTGTAGGCGTCGTTCGGCGGCATGAAGAATGTGTTCGGTATGTGGTCGCATGACGGGAAAACGACGAACTTGGAGATGCGTCATATGAAAGTGGGATTTATCGGTCTGGGTAACGTAGGCGGCAAGCTTTCGGGATCCCTTTTGCGCAACGGCATTGATCTGACTGTGCATGACCTGAACGCGGATCTGGTGGCCGAGTTTGTCGCCAAAGGTGCAAAGGCGGCTGAGGGGCCCGCCCAGTTGATGCGCGATTGCGATGCGGTGATCACCTGTCTGCCGTCTCCGGCAGCATCGGACGCAGTCATGCAGGAGATGTTGCCCGAAGTGGGCCCCGGTAAGATCTGGATGGAGATGTCGACCACCGACGAGGCCGAAGTCAAACGCCTGGGTGCCGAAGTCATATCGCGCGGCGGTGCGGCCGTCGATTGCCCGGTTTCTGGCGGGTGCCACCGTGCCGCGACAGGCAATATCTCGATCTTTGCGGGCTGTGACCGGGAAACGTTTGAACGAATTCTGCCGTTCCTGACGACAATGGGTCGTCGGGTTTTGCACACCGGCGAACTGGGCTCGGCCTCGGTGCTGAAAGTGATGACCAATTATCTTGCCACCGCCAACCTGATCACCTGCGCCGAAGCACTGGTTACGGCAAAGGCTGCGGGGATGGATCTGAACACGACCTATGAGGCGATCAAAATCTCGTCCGGCACGTCCTTCGTGCACGAAACCGAAAGTCAGGTCATCTTGAACGGGTCGCGCGATATTTCCTTCACCATGGATCTGGTGAAGAAGGATATCGGTCTGTTTCAGGAGGTCGCCGACCGCGCCGGGGTGCCGCTGGAAATAAACCCGGTGATGATCAACATCTTTAACGATGGTATCGCACGCTATGGCGAACGCGAGCTTTCACCAAATATTATCAAGCGGCTGGAAGAGGCAACCGGCCTGGATATCACCGCCCCGGGCTTCCCTGCCGAAATGACGGATGATGAGCCGGAGGAGCCGGGATACGAGGTTGTGCCACAAGGGCGCGCCTGAACGTAAAGCACATACCAGACAAAATCTCGCCCCTTGAACGAGCAGGGGTAGGCAGGTGTTCCGAAAAACACGCCATATCTGGCCCGCAATTCGACAGAATCGCGGGCCTTGAACGTCTTGAAATACCGAGCGTCGCACGCGTGTACTGCGGGGTTAAGTCAGCGATTTGGATGTTGTTGGAGGCGAGTACCGGAATCGAACCGGTGTACACGGATTTGCAATCCGCTGCGTCACCACTCCGCCAACTCGCCTTTTCAAGTAAAATCAAATACTTGCTGTGGTGTAACTGGGTTTTTAACAGCTTTCCTCGGGGGCGTCCAGTGGATTGCGTGCGAATTTGCCGGCAAGACTGAAATTTGCCGAAGTCCATGCCCAAGAAGGTGATCACGATTCAGGTTGCGGCAACAGGGGCGTTGCTGGAAGGTTCAGGATATGGCACAAGCCCGACATCTTTGGGAATGAGACGAGATATCCAATGACTGACTTCGCAGCCCGGCGCCGCACAATGGTTGATACACAGATCCGCCCCTCTGACGTCACCAAGTTCCCGATCATTGAGGCTATGCTGAGTGTTCCGCGGGAAAGCTTCGTACCCGATTCTCAACGCGAGGCGGCCTATGTGGACGGCCTGATTGATCTGGGTGGAGGGCGCAGCATGCTGGAGCCGCGGACCCTGGCTAAAATGCTGGACGTGCTGAACATATCCAAGGACGAGATGGTCCTCGATATCGCTCCGGCAATGGGATATTCCACGGCTGTCACCGCACGGATGGCTGAGTTGGTTGTGGGTGTTGAATGCGACGAAACCCTTGCAGCCGAGGCGCAAAACCTCTTGGCCGAAGCTGACGTGCACAACGCCATCATCCACGTCGGCGCGTTGGAACAGGGTGTGGCGGAACACGGCCCCTATGATGCGATCATGGTGCAGGGCGGTGTCGAGCAGGTGCCCGATGCCCTGTTGGATCAGCTCAAGGACCACGGTCGGATCGTGTGTCTGTTTGTCAACGGCAACCTGGGTACCGTGCGGATCGGTCGAAAAACCGGTGGTCGCGTCAGTTGGCGTGATGTGTTCAATGCCCATGCGCCGGTTCTGGAAGGTTTTTCGGCAGAGTGTGCATTTTCGCTATAGTCCGCCGATAGATTTTTCTATCGCCTTGATTAGTTGAAAAGAAGGCCGCAAACTGCCTGTAGGGCAGTGTAATTTCGTTTGAGAGGATTTTGGTATGCGTGGTTCGGCGACAGGTAAGCTGGTCAGGGCGTTTGCTGTGACCGCAGGACTTGCCATGAGCGTGATGCCAGGGCGTGCAGCGTGGGCAGACAACATAACGGATGCGTTCATCGGCGCGTATAACACCAGTGGTTTGCTTGAGCAGAACCGGGCGTTGCTGCGCGCGGCGGATGAAGATGTGGCCATTGCGCTTTCTGCGTTGCGGCCAATCATCAACTGGACCGTGCAGGTCAGCCAGGATTACACCCGTTCGCGGGTCAATAACGTCGTGACGACAAACGAGCCGTCGCGGTTCTTTTCGGGCCTGACGCTGAGCCAGCTTTTGTATGATGGCGGCGCGTCGGTGCTGGGCAAGCAGTCGGCGCAGGAAACGGTGCTATCGACCCGGCAAACCCTGATCGATATCGAACAACAGGTTCTTATCCGCGCAGCAAATGCCTATCTGGGCGTCCTGTTGCAGGAAGAGACCGTGGCGATCCGCCAGAACAACGTGGATGTGTCGGCAGAGGAACTTAGGGCGTCGAATGACCGCTTCGAAGTGGGCGAAGTAACCCGGACGGACGTCGCATTGTCCGAAGCGCAGCTGGCAAGCTCTCAGGCGGATCTGGCTGTGGCACGCGGTGAATTGAGCATTGCCCAGGCCGAATACGTGAACGCGGTCGGAAAGGCACCGGGGCGAACGGCTGGCCAGCCGAGCCTGCCCAATCTGCCGCGTTCCGAAGCTGAAGCTGTGAACCTGGCGCAACGCAACCACCCGGCCATTCTGTCGGCACAGCATCAGGTCAGGGCGTTCGATCTGGTCGTGCAGCAACAGCGGGCCAACCTTGGGCCGAATGTCAGCCTGAATGCCGACGCTGGCGTGTCCGAGCGCTATGACAATAGTGACTATGTGAACGACGCGACCGTGTCGCTGAACTTCAATCAACCCATCTACGCAGGTGGCCGGTTGGCGGCAAATGTGCGCCGCGCAATGGCCAGCCGGGATGCCTCGCGTGCGAATCTGCTGAACGTTCAAAAGAACATCACGCAGGGTGTGACCGACCGGTATGCGGCGTTTCAGGCGGCCAGCGCCAGTTTGAGGGCGTCAACCGAGCGCGTTAACGCCTCGCAGGTGGCATTTGATGGCATCCGGGAAGAGGCGACTCTGGGCGCGCGAACAACTCTGGATGTATTGAATGCACAGCAGGATTTGCTGGATGCACAGCTGGCGGAAGTTGCTTCGCGCACCGAACGGTCGCGGGCTGCCTATCAGTTGTTGCAGGCGCAGGGCCTTCTGACAGCCGAGCGTCTTGGGCTGGCGGTGCAAATCTATGATCCGACTTTGTATTACAACCTGGTCAAGAATGCACCTGCACAGGTCAGCAAGCAAAGCAAGGATCTGGATCGTGTTCTCAAAGCGTTGCGCCGGGACTGATCGCCAATACTATTTGTTGTGAGGCACGGATTGTTTGGCTACACTTGATCCAAGGATAGAGCGGTAGAGAACAATGTCTGATAATGTCGTGAAAGCAGGGATCGAAGACGTTCTGTCTTCGGTCAAACGTCTGGTCAGTGAAGACAGTCGTGATAAATCCGTCTCGGATCAAACGACTAAGGCACGCAAGCCGGGGCGGCTGGTGCTTACCGATGCTTTGCGGATCAGCACACCAGATCAGTTGGGAGTGATTCCCGCTAAAGTTGTATCCAAAGCCGAAGTTACAGATGCCGCCAAGCCGATGTTGCTGCGAACCTGTGACATCGTTCAGACGGGTCAACCCGCGAACGCCGACGAGGACAAGCCAGAAGCAGCCGAGACGAAACACGCCCCGTCGGATGATGCTGCAATCAGCCTGAGTGCAAAGATCGAAGCGTTGGAAGCGGCCATTGCACAAACAGAAGACCAGTGGGAACCGGACGGTGACAGCCAGGATGCATATTCGGGCACACCGTCACATGCGCTGCCATGGGATGTCGAAGAAGAATTTGCCGCTGCGATGTCGATTGATGCTGCTGGAGGCGATGAACCAGAGGCGGCTCAGCAGGACGAAGGTGCACCTTATCAGGCGGAATTCATCCGGTCGTCTCGGGCTGTTGTGTCTGATGCTGATGCCGAAGAACCTGATTCCGACGAAAACGTCAGGACGATCGACATGGACGAGGACGCTCTGCGCACCCTGATCGCAGAGGTTGTCCGCACCGAACTGCAAGGAACGATGGGCGAGCGAATTACAAGAAATGTGCGCAAGATGGTCAGACGAGAGATCGCCCGCGCTCTTGCGGCTCAGGATCTGGAGTAACGGTCAGCTGCGGTGCGGGGGCTGCGCGAGGCTGAGCAGCAGGTCAAGGTCCATGTGGCGCTCCAGATGATCGGCCAGATCGTCCAGCGCCTGCTCGACGCCATCTTCATAGGACAGGTCCGAGGTCACGCCTAACGCTGACAAATACCGCGCCCGGAATGCGTCGGACGAAAAGATACCGTGCAGATAGCTTCCCTTGATCCGCCCGTTTGCGCTGGCCGCGCCCTCGGGGCGGCGTTCGACCTCAAGCCATGCATTGGCGCAATCCGGCCCGTCTGTATGGCCCATGTGGATTTCGTATCCGGTGACCGGCTCGCGGTCCGGCAAGGCATGGGCCTTACGCAGGACAACTTGCTTTTGTCCTCCCATGACCGTGTCTACATCCAGAAACCCCAACCCTTCGACCTTACCCGGTCGACCGTCCACGCCATCGGGGTCGGAGATGGTCTTGCCCAGCATTTGAAAGCCGCCACAGAGACCCAGAACATGCCCGCCGCGCCGGACATGGCCAAACAGGTCGATGTCCCAGCCTTGTGCGCGGAAATAGGCCAGATCTCCGATGGTGGACTTGCTGCCCGGTAGCAAAATCAGATCGGCATCGCCCGGCAATGGGCGTCCGGCCGGAATGATCTCGACGCTCACTCCGGGTTCGGCAGACAAGGGGTCAAGGTCGTCGAAATTCGCCATCCGTTCAAGCTGTGGCACAACAACCTTGCATGTGCCGCCTGTGTGAGAGCGGATGTCCATCATATCTTCGGCCGGAAGCTTCCAGGCGTCGTGAAACCATGGCACAACTCCCAGACAAGGCCACCCTGTACGAGAGGCGATATCCTCGCGCCCTTCGTCAAAAAGGGACACATCCCCCTTGAACCGATTGACTGCGAAGCCCCGAATTCGCGCAAGATCACCCTCATCCAGAACCGCCTGAGTGCCAACGATCTGTGCGATCACACCGCCGCGGTGAATGTCGCCGACAAGTATAACAGGTATATTCGCAGCGCAGGCAAAGCCCATATTGGCGATGTCACCCTTGCGCAGGTTGGTTTCGGCCGGGCTGCCCGCACCTTCGATCAGAACCAGATCCGCATCGCTGCACAGTCGGTCAAAGCTTTCCAGTGCGGCGCTTAACAGCCTGGATTTATCCTTGCGATAATCACCGGCCTTCATGGTGCCCGCGCGCTGCCCCTGAACGATGATCTGCGCGCCGGTATCTGTTTCAGGTTTCAGCAATACAGGGTTCATATCCGTATGCGTCGCCCGCCTTGCCGCCCGTGCCTGAAGGGCCTGTGCGCGACCGATTTCCCCACCGTTTTCCGTAACAGCAGCATTGTTCGACATGTTCTGCGGCTTGAAGGGCGCAACCCGAAGACCTCTCCGTGTAAAAGCTCGCGCAAGCCCCGCCACCAGAACGGATTTTCCGACATTGCTGCCGGTGCCTTGAATCATGATGGCGCGAACCATGGATTGTCTCCTACCTGTCATAGCGCAGATGACCTGATTTGGGCGGGCAGGGGAAGCCCCGAACTCACCTTGACGCCCGGGATCGGGATTGTGGCGGTATACGCATAGAAAAACGCGCTCTGATGGCAGAGCGCGTTTTTTCTGAGTTGAAACAGCCTTCGATCAGGCAGCTTCAGCCTGCTGAGCGGCGTTGCGACGCTCGCTTTCTTCACGCGACAGCGCGACCGAGGTCCGCACGCCACGGCCAACGAACTCCATCAGTCCGCTGACAACCCGTTCGTTCGGGTCGATTCCCGCGCAAGACAGCACTTCGCGTCCATCGCGCGAGCGCGCCCAACGGGCGATTTGTTCCGGACCATTGCCATATTTCTTGTCATCGGCAATGGCGTCATCGAGTGCGGCCAACACAACGGCCGCGAAAAGTTTGCGAGCACGATTGCCTTGTTCGTTGTTAAAGGCAGTGCCGTCAACGAAATCTCTCATCTCGTCTTCCTTGTTTTTCTTGCTCTTGCAATTTTCGGCGTGACGGTCCTTATGACCGATAAAGTGCGATTCGGATACAGCTAATATGCATAGTTGCGTTGCGTCACTTGCATATCTCGCTGCACCTGCAGCACTAGGTTTGGTTGTCTTGTCAGGTATGTTCCCGCCAGATATAGGAGGCGCAACTGACGCATCAACCGTTTGTGAAGGATTTATGTAATGCCCAAGATAAATGGGAACGAAATTCGCCCCGGCAATGTGCTTGAGCATAACGAAGGCCTTTGGGCCGCGGTCAAGGTTGACCATGTGAAGCCCGGCAAGGGCGGCGCTTTCGCGCAGGTCGAACTGCGCAACCTGCGCAATGGTTCAAAACTGAACGAACGGTTCCGCTCAGCTGACAAGGTTGAGCGTGTGCGCCTTGAGCAGAAGGATCAGCAGTTCCTGTATGAAACCGATGGCATGCTGGTCTTCATGGATGCCGAAACATACGAACAGATTGAATTGCCAGCGGATTTGCTGGGCGAGCGTCGTCCGTTCCTTCAAGATGGCATGACGATTGTTGTCGAATTCTACGAAAGTGAAGCGCTGAACGCGACGCTGCCGCAGAAAGTGACCTGCAAGATCGTCGAAACTGAGCCGGTCGTAAAAGGTCAGACCGCCGCGAACTCGTTCAAGCCTGCAATTCTGGACAATGGCGTGAAAGTCATGGTGCCGCCGTTCATCGGTCAGGATGAAATGATCATCGTGAACACCGAAACCATGGAATATTCCGAACGCGCGTGACGTTTCGTCGCTTTTAATATCAGACCGCGCAGACAGCCGCTGCGCGGTCTTTTTTATGCACTGTTGCGGTACCGGTAATGCGCGGGGTCCGGGCCGAATAGTTCCAACATAAGTTCGTATTTGATGCGGTTGGCACTGACTTGTCTGTAAAAGGCGATCAGGAACGCGGTCGGGCCCTGTATCCGGCCAAGCCCGCTGGTCGCGGCCACCACTGTGCCGACATCGGTCTTGCCGTGCAGCACCAGATAACCGCCCAACATCAGAATACCGACGGTTCCGGCGCCATTGATCACGCTCAACAGGAACTTGGCCGAAAGCTTCCAGAGAAACATGCGCCGTCGTGTGTCATAGATGTCGTCGAACAAGGCATTGATATCCTGCTCGACGGCCTGAATATCTTCGGTGGTCAGCCGGTCAGTGGCGCTGCGCAACAGGCGGACGCGTTCGGCAACGAACGTGTTCACTTTGCGTTGTGACACCAGAACGATAATGATCTGCGGTACAATCATGGAAAACGCGATAAGGCCAAGGCCTGGCTGCGTTGAGGATATGTATCCGATCACGCTGATCAGCGTTCCGACCTGAACCACCGGGTCCGAGAATGCGCCCCCGGCAAACTTGCCCAGCTCCTCAGCCTCGGCCGAGATGGCGGTCGTCATGGTGCCCTTGCGCAGGTTTTCACCCGTTTCCTTAAGGTCGGTCGCGCGCCAGAGCAAGCGTTGCCGGATCAGCCGGATCATGTCTTCGCCCAATATCCCTGCGCGAAAACCCAGAACCCATTTCAGGGCGAGGCTCAGCAGGATGACAATCATCATGCCGATGCCCAGCAGAACCAGCTTTTCGACGTGAAGATCATTGGACGTAAGGTGGTTGACGATATCGCGCTGAAATTCAAGCGGAACAGCGGCAAGCGCCGCAATGGCAATGGATAACAGGATGAGGATAATCTGCCGCCCGGCGCTGGCGCGCCAAATCGCGGAATAAAGCTGAAACATGCGGGTATCCGTGTTGCCCCTGTGCCGACACATTGGCAGGGCTGGGTAACGGGTTCAAACTTTATGAAACATACGGCGGATAAGGCCGTGCCGATTTGGCAACAAGTTACGCTTGGTCCGTCAGGCGAACCACGACGTCTTCGGCCAGCATGTCAGCACTCGCACGGTCAAAGCGCAGATACGCGATTCCTTGGCCGCCTGATTGCGTGAACAGGGTGCCGACGGGTTTGCCGTTTGCGGTAATCTCAGTCCCCGCCGGAACCGATCCTTCGACAAAGACCCGCCGCAAGCCTTTGCGCAACTCGGTCTTGTGCTTCATGCGCGCAGTCACTTCCTGACCGACATAGCAACCTTTTTTGAAATCCACACCATTCAGCGTCTCGAACCCGGATTCGAGGATATAGCTGTCTGGCGTCAGTTCAGCGCCCGCCTCGGGGATGCAGTGTCGAACACGCAGCGCGTCCCAGTCGGTTCCGTCATCGCCTTCTGGGGCTGTCGAATAGTCACGCCAACCCATATCCGAGTGACGGGGGTCGGGCAGGGCGGTGTCCGGTGCTGGACCTGTGCCGCGCTGCAGATGCAGATCCGTGCTTTCGATCACCACATCCGCGCGGAGTTTGTACATGCTCAGGCGCTTGATCAGTTCATCTGCAAGTGGCTCGGCCACGTCCAGCAGCACCCCAACGTCATCGCGTTTCAGAAAGAAATCTGCCAGATACTTGCCCTGTGGTGTAAGCAGTGCGGCATAGACCAGCCCATTGCCCAATCCCTGAACGTCATTGGTTACAAGGCCCTGCAAAAAGTTTTCGGTGTCCGAGCCGGTCAGGCGCAGGATGCGGCGGGTGGGCATGGCTTGGTCCTCGTCATTGCCTTTGGCCTCGTGATATAGGAAGTCTCGCAGCCAAGACCAGAGGTTATCGGACGTGCCCGCACCCGTCACTGTAGTGATTCCAACCTTGAATGCCGCCGGTTCCTTGCCTGCGTGCCTTGAGGCCCTGATGGAAGGGGTGCATTCCGGGCTGATCCGGGACCTGATCGTCAGCGATGCAGGCTCAACTGACCAGACGTTGAGAATAGCAGAAGATGTTGGCGCGCATGTCATTAGAGGTGAGCCATCGCGCGGCGGTCAATTGCGCCGGGGGTGCGCGCATGCTGATGGAGACTGGCTTCTGATCCTTCATGCAGACACCGTGTTGCAAGAGGGATGGGCCAAGAGCGTAAGCGCCCACCTGCCATCCAACGCACCAGCGGCGTTTCGGTTGGCTTTTCGCGCGCGTGGGCTTGCGCCAGCCTGGGTGGCCGGATGGGCCAATTTGCGCAGCAGGCTGTTCGGTTTACCGTACGGAGATCAGGGGTTGCTGGTTCAGCGTAATGTCTATCTGGCGGCTGGCGGGTATCCGGACCAACCCTTGATGGAAGATGTGGCGCTGGTGCGCGTATTGCCACGGATCGCAATACTCGAGTCGCGCGCCTTTACGAGCGCGGAGCGCTACGAACAGGCAGGTTGGTTTCGGCGGGGCACGCGGAACTTGTGGACACTTCTGCGCTATTTTCTGGGGGTTGATCCACAGGTGTTGGCGCGGGGCTATCGGCGTTGAGCTTCGTACGTAACTCGACCAAAGATTTTCCCAATCGAAATGGGGCCGCAAAGCTAACAAGACAAAGCGCCACGATTTGCAGCACCAGAATATGGGCGTTGGCCTGCAGGTATTCCCATTCGTTTTTCAACTTGCCGACCTGCTCGATCAGGTCGTCATAGCTTTGTGCCAGGATCTGATAATCTCCTGCAATCGCGGGCACCTTACGGCGCATGTTGTCGATGGCTACCTGAGTTTTGTCGTCCAGGGACGTGAATACGAGGAACTGGTCGATATCGAAAGCATCGGCTTTGGCCGTCATATCCCGTAGCTCGTCCATATCATCCTTGGCCTGACTTCCGAACAGGAAGTGCAGGCCCTGCAGGGGGGCTACTTCGTTGGTAACGGCGATGAACAGGGGCAATTCCGAGTTGCTGGCAGTTGAAGCCGACAGAAATTCAACCTTGTCGCACAGCACTGCCGTGTCAGGATCGTAAGCAGGGTCGCAGAAACGCAGACGAAACCGTGCGGCATCTCGGTCGAACGCCAATGTTGCCGCGTAGGCCACATCAATCTGACGATCCAGTCGCGAACTGTCCGACGTATAAAGCCCTGCCAGAACAGCCACCAATGCGCCGATACCACCCAGCACGACCCAGACCAGATCGGCCAGTTTCCACGCCCGGTGCCCCGCTGGTTTGCGGAACAAAAAGGCGGTGCCGATCGATCCTGACAGAAAAAACAGGATAAGCAGGGGCAATTGGTTGTCTGTCACAAAACTCATGTGCCCGATCTTAGAACCTGATGCGCGTCCTGCAACCGGGATCACGTGCAGTTGTAACTTCTTACCGGGCACAAAGGCGCAGGACGAGACCGGAAACGGCTTGCGGACACATTCCCAACGGTGGCGGTATTTTGACCACTGGAATCCGGCTTGACAAAAATCCCGGTTTTGGCAGACACCACGCCCAAGTGAATAGGGCCCAAGACCCTTGTTGCGCGTATTCTGCGGGAAAGGTCGGGCATGACCCTGTTCGTCACTCTGATTATTCTGTCGGCGGCGTTGCTGCATGCCGTATGGAACGCCATCGTGAAAACGGCGACGGACCGCACCACGATGCTGGGTCTGGTCGCGTTGGGTCAGGTCTTGCCAGCGGCGGTAATGGTGATGGTCCTGCCCCTGCCGAACACGCAGAGCTTTGTCTATATCCTGCTCTCGACCGTCGTGCATTTCGGCTATTACTTCATGCTGAGCAAGGCCTACCAGCATGGCGACCTGAGTGTGGTTTACCCGATTGCACGCGGGATTGTTCCGGCACTGGTCTCGCTTTGGGCGATGGTGCTGGTGGGCGAAGTTCTGCCCTGGCAGGCCTGGGGCGGGATCGCCCTGATCGCGGTTGGCATTCAGCTGAGCAGCTGGGCCGCGCTGCGTTCGGGCGTCGGGCGCAGCGCGCTGGGATTTGCGCTGGGCACCGGGTTCTGCATTTCGATCTATTCGGTTGTTGACGGGGTCGGGGTGCGGCTGTCCGGCAATACGCTCAGCTATTGGGCGTGGGGGGCCTTTCTGCACCTGTTCATTGCAGGGTTTATCGGGGTCAGGAAACGCGCCACCCTGAAAGACCTGCCTGCCAGAATATGGATGACGGGCCTTCTGGGCGGGCTGGTTTCGATGACGGCGTATGGTCTGGTGCTTTACGCCAAGAACTTTGCGCCGCTGGGGGCGGTTTCGGCCCTGCGGGAAACCTCGGTCATCTTTGCGGCACTGATCGGGTTCATTTTCCTGAAGGAAGGCAACTGGATGCGACGCCTGGGTGCCGCTGTCCTCATGGCCATTGGCGTCGCGCTGATCGGCACGGCGGTCTGACCCGGTCCTCGAGCCACGGTGAGACGCGTTATCCGGCTGCGCCTTCTGACTGAAGCGTCCGGAAATACCGGATCGTTGCGTCCAACCCTTCCTTCAGCTGCACTGTGGGTTCCCAGTTCAGCAGGGTCCGCGCCAGCGTGATATCGGGCTGACGTTGTTTCGGGTCGTCCTCGGGCAACTCTTTGAAACTGATAGGGGTTTCCGCGCCAACAAGCGCCTGCACTTCGCTGGCCAGCTCGTTCATCGAGAACTCGTTGGGATTGCCCAGATTGACCGGGCCGGTGACCTCCTTGCCGGTATCCATCAGGCGGATGAAGCCTTCGATCAGATCATCCACGTAACAGAATGACCGGGTCTGCGTGCCGTCGCCAAAGATCGTGATCGCTTCGCCGGTCAGGGCCTGCATGATGAAATTCGACACGACGCGCCCGTCGGCGGGGTGCATTCGGGGCCCGTAAGTGTTGAAGATGCGGGCGACCTTGATCTCGAGCCCCATCTGACGGTGATAGTCGAAGAACAACGTCTCAGCACACCGCTTGCCCTCGTCGTAACAGGAGCGCGGACCAACCGGGTTGACGTTGCCCCAATAGTCTTCGGTCTGCGGATGGATCGTCGGGTCGCCGTAAACCTCAGACGTTGAGGCTTGAAAAATCTTGCATTTCAGACGTTTCGCCAGTCCCAGCATGTTGATCGCGCCATGCACGCTGGTCTTGGTCGTCTGCACCGGGTCGTGCTGGTAATGCACGGGCGAGGCGGGGCAGGCGAGGTTATAGATCTCGTCCACTTCCACGAACAGAGGGAAGGTCACATCGTGGCGCATGAACTCGAACCGCGGGTTGTTGTGCAGATGGTCGATATTGCGCTTGGTGCCGGTGAACAGGTTGTCGACGCACAAAACCTCATGCCCCTGATCCAGAAGCCGGTCGCACAGATGCGAGCCCAGAAATCCGGCCCCACCGGTTACGAGAACACGTTTTCGACTGTCATAAAGGCGGGCCATTGCAAATCCTTAATCGTTAAATCCAAGCCAGCTTGTCACGGGGAAGCCGGTTCTTGATCTGATTAGTAAACCGAAGATGTTTGAATTGCAGTAGATTTTGGTTTTTTGAGGGCGCGTATGGTGTGGGTGTCCTCCGCCCCGTCAATGCTTGATGCAAGGCAGGTTGAACGCGCACCTCTCGGACTTAGTTCGAAGACCAAGTTAAGAGCAATGAAGTTGAAGTACACTAAATTGGTAGTTTTTCTGTATGCATCTTGAGCCATAAGATGAGCTGATCACGATCAGAACAAGCAAAAACAGAAGGCGCGTGTCGCTCATTGATTAACGCGAGAAACCTGCCATTTCGTTCCTGTATAATCACAGGTTCTCCATGAATATCGATGGTTTCGCCACCCATTTGCCCATGTATTATTTGTCCTGATTGCGCAACTGGCAAACTAAACCCACCTGTAGTGTAGAGCCACGGGCCATCTATCCGCGTATAGCTGTCTGCTTCAGCTTGCAATCTTGGTGCAACTCTACCTTGTGAGGGGTCGTTAAACGAAACTATGTTAACAATACATCCTGCATCGCTTAGCGCTTCAACTAATGGAATGAAATCTCCGTCAGCACCATATAGTGTGCACGTTTTCATTGTCGAAGTGAAAGCCAACCTTGTGGCATCTATCGCCAACTTTACATCCACCCCTTCTTGTTTCTTGGATCTTCCTTTTTGGGTAAGTACGCCAAGCTTAAGAACAAAACCTCGCTGCGCTTGTATCTCTTTCAACCAATCAGGTAGTTTCTCCGGATCTTCTGTCGCGGAGTAAAAGTAGACCCTGTCATGAGATAATAGCTGGAAAAGTTTCACAAAGCTAAACTTTGGAATCTGTTCGCAGGCTGCGTCAAACTCTGTCAACTTCTTCTCAAAGCTTTTTTTCCATATTGTCAGCATCGACAAATGCAAAATGTGGCAGACGGTGTTGATCAATTTCCAACGTTGGAGTGGGAATTTTTTTCAATTGCAAAATCAAACATCCAACTCCTCCACAAACCGCGCGTTCTCCTGAATGTACTGGAACCGCAGTTCGGGCTTCTTGCCCATCAGACGCTCGACCAGATCGCCGGTCTCGCCGGGTTCGTCCTCGTCAATGGTGACCCGGATCAATTTCCGGGATTTGGGGTCCATCGTGGTCTCTTTCAGGTCCTTGGCGTCCATCTCGCCCAGACCCTTAAAGCGGGACACGTCGATCTTGCCCTTGCCGCCCAGACCTTTTTTCAGCCATTCGTCGCGCTCGGCTTCGTCCAGACAATAGACGCGTTTAGCACCCTGCGTCAGGCGGTACAAAGGCGGGCAGGCCAGGTACAGGTGGCCCGCGTCAATCATCGGGCGCATCTGAGTAAAGAAGAACGTCATCAGCAGCGCGGCGATATGCGCCCCGTCCACATCCGCGTCGGTCATGATAATGATTTTGTCATAGCGCAGGTCGTCGACGTTGAACTTGGTGCCAAGGCCGACACCCAGCGCCTGTGTCAGATCGCTGATCTCGGCATTGGTGCCCAGTTTCGAGCTGGCCGCGCCCAACACGTTCAGGATCTTGCCGCGCAGGGGCAACAGGGCTTGCGTTTTGCGGTCGCGGCCCATCTTGGCGGAGCCGCCCGCAGAATCGCCCTCGACGATGAATAATTCCGTGCCGTCGCGTGTTGAACTGGAACAGTCCACCAGCTTGCCGGGAAGACGAAGTTTCTTAGTGGCGGACTTGCGTTGTGTTTCCTTCTCGGCCCGACGGCGCAGGCGTTCCTCAGACCGCAGGATGAGGAAGTCGAGGATCGCGCCGGCGGATTTCGTACCAGCCGCCAGCCAATTGTCGAAATGGTCGCGGACCGCGTTTTCGACCAGCCGCTGCGCCTCGACCGTAGCCAGACGGTCTTTGGTCTGGCCCACGAATTCCGGCTCAGAAATAAAGCACGACACCAGCGCGCAGCCACCGGTCAGCAGGTCGTCGCGGGTGATCTGCGCGGCTTTCTTGTTGTTGATCAACTCGCCATAGGCCTTGATCCCCTTGAGGATCGCAGCCCAGAAACCGGCCACATGGGTGCCACCTTCGGGGGTGGGAACGGTGTTACAATAGGACTGGATGAACCCGTCACGCGACGGTGTCCAGTTGATGGCCCATTCGACTTTGCCGGGGGTGCCGAATTTCTCGTTGAAATCGACGGTGCCCGCAAAGGGTTGCTCGGCATAGGTGGACGAGCCGTTCATTGTCTCTTTCAGGTAATCCGACAGGCCGCCGGGAAAGTGGAACGAGGCCTCAAGCGGGGTTTCGCCGTCATCGATGGCGGTTTTCCAGCGGATTTCGACGCCCGAGAACAGATAGGCCTTGGAGCGGATGGATTTGAACAGTCGCGCGGGTTTGAACTTGTGATGGCCAAAGATGTCCGGGTCGGCGTGGAAGGTCACCGTTGTGCCGCGCCGGTTCGGGGCCGCGCCAACCTTTTCGACCGGGCCAAGCGGGATACCGCGCGAGAAACGTTGTTCATAGAGAGTTTTGTCCCGCGCCACCTGCACGACCATCGAATCAGACAGCGCGTTCACCACCGACGCACCAACCCCGTGCAAGCCGCCCGAGGTCTGATAGGCCTTGCCCGAGAACTTGCCACCCGCGTGCAGGGTACACAGGATCACCTCCAACGCGGACTTGCCCGGAAATTTCGGATGCGGGTCGATCGGGATACCGCGCCCGTTGTCACGGACGGTCAGGGCGTAGTCGGAATGCAGCTCGACCTCGATCCGGTTGGCATAGCCTGCCACAGCCTCGTCCATCGAGTTGTCAAGGATCTCGGCCAACATATGGTGCAGCGCACGCTCATCCGTGCCGCCAATATACATGCCGGGGCGTTTGCGAACCGGTTCCAGCCCTTCGAGCACCTCGATCGAGGAGGCGTCATAGGTAGAGGTGGCGCTGGGCGTCAACAGATCTTCAGGCATGGGTGCTGCTCTTGTTTTTGGGTTTCCGTCATTATGGCAGGTGATGTGGTCCGGGGGAAGAGGGACGCGAGGTGTTGTGGATTTTCTGTCAAGCCGCTTGCAATCCGTGCAGATAACCCGTCCTTTGATCCCGGTAAAGCGGAGGTGAATAAATGAGCTGGATCAGAACTGTTCCTTTCGAAGAAGCGACTGGAAAGTTGAAGAAACTCTACGAGCGCGTGACCGGGCCGAACAATAACGTAGACAACATCATGATGGCACACAGCCTTCGCCCGCATTCGATGGAAGGCCATATGGCCATGTACAAGGCGGTGCTGCATCATTCGGGCAACAAGATACCGAAATGGTTTCTGGAAGTGCTGGGGGTTTGGGTCAGCTCGCTGAACCGGTGCGGGTATTGCGTCGAGCATCACTTTGCGGGTCTTCAGCGCTTGCTGGGTGACGCGGCGCGCGGCAACGCGATCAGGGCAGCGATTGAGGCGCGCGATCCCTTGGCTGCACCGCTGGATGCGGCGCAAATGGCTGCGATGGATTATGCCCGCAAGCTGACCGAAGCGCCGGCCGATCTGGTCGAGGCGGACGTCGCCGCCCTGCGCAACGCGGGGTGGGATGATGGCGAAATCCTCGAGATCAATCAGGTCTGCTCCTACTTTTCATATGCAAACCGGACGGTTCTGGGGCTTGGGTGCTCAACCGATGGTGATGAGTTGGGGTTGTCGCCGAACAACTCTGACAACCCTGACGACTGGGGGCACCGGTAAGGTGCTGAAGATATCGTTGGCGATGCGACAAAGGCCGCCTGGCTGGCCGTTGCGCACGGGCGGGGCCTGATTACCTTTGGCCTGTCCATTCCAGAACGGCCCGCGCCACGGCCTGCGGGTTTTGATGATGCAGCCAATGATCGGTGCCGGGGATCGTGACACGGGTGAGGTTGGTGGCAAACGCCTCGAGCCCCTCAGTGGCTTCGGGTAAAAGGGCTTTGTCATCCGGCCCCCAAAGCAACAGGTGTGGACACCTGACACGCAACCGGTCGAGCGGCAGGTCGGGCAGGTCTGTTGCGGGGACACCGGGTTTGGCGACAACGAGCGGAGAAGCACGATACCAGTTCAGCATCGCCTGTAGCCGACCGGGACGGGCCCATTCAGTGCGGTAGTCGGCCATGCGAGCTTCGGTCAACCAGTCCAGCCCCATACCATGGCGAAAGAACTGTTCCAGCATCGCAAAGTTGTTTTCGGACAGTTTTTGCGCGGCATCAGGTGCTCGCAGCAGATTGATATATTGCGAGGCTATGGATTGTGCGCCACCCGAGGCCATGGCGCGTTGAAACGGCACCGGGTGCACGCCGTTTGCAATGATTAGCCGATCTATGAGTTCCGGTCGGAACATGGCGACGCCGTAAGCTACCGATGCGCCCCAGTCGTGACCCAGCAGCGCAACAGGCGCACCGCAGGATTCTATCAGCGCCGCTATGTCCGTGACCAATTGTGACAGGGTATAGTTCTGCACCCCTTCGGGACACCAGCTTTGGCCATAACCGCGTTGATCCGGAGCAATACAATAAAAGCGTTCTGCCAGATGAGGTGCAAGATCAGCCCAAGCGCCGCTGTATTCGGGGAAACCATGCAGCATCACTAACGGTGGCGCGGCTTTGTCGCCCCATGTCCTGACGTGGAAAGAATGGCCGTTCAGCTTGAAAAAAGACGTTTGCATTGGAACAAGTGATCCGCGCTGGAAACTATGGGTTTTTGAGGCATCTATTTGATACCAATCAAAGCGCATTTCCGAGCTTTCTGCTAGCCACCGTTCGGGACAGTAGAAAAGGACAGGATGTATGGACGCCATTGCCACGACCAACGCAGAACCCACCCAGATCAAGACCACGCTCGCCAAAGACACCGACCCCTCAGCGCCCAGCCCCGAGAAAATCCGGCAGGCATTTGAAAGTGGGAAATACCCCTATGGCCGCAAAATGGCCCGGTCGGTGTATGAGACGCAAAAAGCCAATCTGCAGGCCGAGCTTTTGAAGGTTCAACTGTGGGCGCAGGAAACGGGGCAGCGGTTTGTGTTGTTGTTCGAAGGGCGCGATGCCGCAGGCAAAGGGGGTACGATCAAGCGGTTCATGGAGCACCTGAACCCGCGTCAGGCACGTGTCGTTGCATTGAACAAACCCACCTGGGAAGAGAAAGGCCAGTGGTACTACCAGCGCTACATTCAGGAGATGCCGACCGTAGGCGAAATGGTGTTCTATGACCGGTCCTGGTACAACCGTGCGGGTGTGGAACGGGTCATGGGGTTCTGCACGCCCAACGAATATCTTGAGTTCATGCGGCAAACGCCCGAGTTGGAACGGATGCTGGTGCGCTCGGGCATTCAGCTATACAAATACTGGTTCTCGGTTACACAGCAAGAGCAGCAGCGCCGTTTCAAAAGCCGCGAAACCGACCCCCTGAAGCAATGGAAACTGTCTCCGATCGACAAGGCGAGCCTCAGCAAGTGGGATGACTATACCGAGGCGAAAGAGGCCATGTTCTTTTACACGGATACGGCTGATGCACCCTGGACGATTATCAAGTCGAATGACAAGAAACGCGCGCGCCTGAACTGTATGCGTCACTTCCTGTCCTCGCTGGATTACCCTGGCAAGGATCACGATATCGTGTGCGAGCCTGATCCGCTGATCGTAGGGCAGGCGCATCACGTTATTCACCGATCCGAGCATATTCTGGGCACCGCGTTGCATCCCGACGCCCGCTGAGCATCAAAATGCCCGGCCACAGGGAAAGGTCGGGCACCAAAGTCTCAATCTGAAATATTGCCGATCCGCTCTTGTCCCGCGCCAAAGCCGCGCATATGGCTGGAGCGATGACAAAGGTGATGACATACCCGGCCCATTTTCGGGCTATTGCCGTTCTTGGCCTGCCACTGGTTGGCGGTCATCTGGCGCAATACGCGATCGGTTTGACCGACACCATCATGCTGGGTTGGTACGGGGTCGAGGCGCTGGCGGCCGTTACCTTGGCCAACAGTTATTATTTCGTGTTGTTTTTGTTTGGAGCGGGATTTGGCTGGGCAGTCATGCCCATGGTGGCCACAGCAGCGGCGGAAGGGGACGAAACCAGCATTCGCCGCTCGACCCGGATGGGTCTGTGGTTGTCGTTGCTGTATGCCGTAGTTGTCATGCCCTTGCTGTGGTGGTCCTATCCGATCCTGATCGCCATGAAGCAGGAACCGCAAGTCGCTGCAACCGCAGCCGAATATCTGAGAGTCGCCGGTTGGGGATTGTTTCCGGCCCTCATTGTGATGGTGTTGAAAAGCTATCTTGCGGCATTGGAGCGAACGCAGATCGTTTTGTGGATCACAATTGCGGCGGCGGCTGTGAACGGGCTGACCAATTATGCGTTGATTTTCGGCAACTGGGGCGCCCCCGAACTGGGCGTGACAGGGGCGGCAATCGCCTCGATTACGACACAAGTTGTTTCGCTGATTGCGGTCGTTATCTACGTGGTCCGGACGTTGCCGGAGCACAGCCTCTTCCAACGGTTCTGGCGACCGGATTGGGAAATGTTTGCCAGCGTATGGAAGCTGGGTGTGCCCATCGGCTTGACCACATTGGCCGAAGTTTCACTGTTCGCGACTTCTGCGGTGATGATGGGCTGGCTGGGTCAGGTCCCGCTGGCTGCGCATGGGATCGCCTTGAACCTGGCTTCGGCCACCTTCATGGTTCACCTGGGCTTATCAAATGCAGCGACCATCCGGGCTGGCAATGCGCTGGGTCGTCGGGATAGGGCGCATTTGGAAAAGGGCGCAATCTCCGTGACTGGTATGTCGCTGGTCATGTCGGTGGCAACCATCATCCTGTTCCTGACTTGTGCCGAGCCTTTGATTTCCCTGTTCATGGAAGCAGATGATCCGCAGCGGGGACAAATCCTGACCATCGGAACCGGTTTGCTTGCCATGGCGGCGTTGTTTCAGCTGGTCGATGGCGCGCAGGTGATTGCGCTGGGCCTGTTGCGCGGGTTGCAGGATGCCAAGATTCCAATGGTCATGGCGGCGCTCAGCTATTGGGTCGGGGGAATTCCGGCGTCGTATTATTTCGGCTTTGTACGTCATATGGACGGCATCGGTGTTTGGCTGGGGCTGGTGCTTGGTCTCGCCTTCGCGGCCGTGCTTCTCATGACCCGGTTCTGGATGTATTCGGTACAGCAGATACAGATATCAGCCGAGCCCGCTTAGTCTTTGTCCAGACGATCTGCCTTTTTCCGGACCAATACCGTACGCAGGTCGTGCATGGCCATCAATAACCTGTCGGTCACATCCTCCAGCTGCGTGTCGCTGGCCTTGGACTGAGCCCATTGCGTGGTCAGATTCAGATAGTCGACCGCGCGATGAATGTCGTCGATGTCGCGCTGGGCCAGCAGGGCCCGGCGCTCTTCCATCCATTGGGCAATCTCGGCCTGATCCCGGTCTGACAGCGTCCGCTGCCCGTGCGGCTTGACCTCACCATTGCGGATATTGATGACGGCAATCTGATCCATTTCGATCCGACGCTGACGGTTTTCAGTATCGATCCGAAACACCGCAGCACCGTTTTCACGTATGCGAAAGTAATACTCAGGCAGTTCGGCGGACATGGTCACCTCAGAGAAGCACAAAAACGCTGGATGCGGCTGCAAGCTTCGGTCAGTGCCGCGTCGGACGTAGCATAGCTGACGCGGAAATTCGGCGACAGGCCAAAGGCGGCACCAAACACAACGGCCACGTCGGCTTCTTCCAGCAGGGCGGTTGCAAAGGCTTCATCGTCTACAAGGACCGTCCCTGCCGGCGTCGTTTTCCCGATCAATCCGGCGATAGACGGATAGACATAGAAGGCCCCTTCAGGCGTTGGGCAGGTGACGCCGTCGATCTCGTTCAGCATCCGAACCACCAGATCGCGTCGGCGCCTGAATGTCTCGTTATTCGGGGCCAGAAAATCCTGGGTTCCGTTCAGGGCCTCAACAGCAGCCCATTGGCTGACCGAACAGGGGTTCGACGTTGATTGCGACTGGATCTTGCGCATGGCCGCGATGATCTCGACTGGGCCGGCGGCATAACCGATGCGCCAACCGGTCATGGCATAGGCTTTTGAAACCCCGTTGCAGGTGAGGGTCCGGTCAAATAGACCGGGTTCTACTTCGGCCGGGGTGCAGAACTCGAACCCGTCATAGGCCAGATGTTCGTACATGTCGTCCGACATGATCCAGACATGCGGATGACGCATCAGTACATCGGTCAGCGCCTTCAGTTCATCCCGACTATACCCTGCACCCGTCGGGTTCGAGGGCGAGTTAAAGATGAACCACTTTGTTTTGGGCGTGATGGCGGCTTCCAGTTGTTCTGCGGTCAGTTTGAAGCTGTTTTCCAGCGTCGTTTCGACCATAACAGGGGTGCCCCCCGCCAAAAGCACCATATCGGGGTAGCTGACCCAGTACGGCGCAGGGATGATTACCTCGTCACCGTCATTCATCGTCGCCATCAGGGCATTGTACAGCGTTTGTTTGCCACCGGTCCCGACCGAGATCTGGGCCGGCGAATAGTCCAGCCCATGATCGCGTTTCATCTTGGCACATGCCGCTTGTTTCAGTTCGGGGATGCCGTCCGGCGCGGTGTATTTGGTTTTGCCTGCTGCGATGGCCGCAACAGCGGCGTCTTTGATGTTCTGGGGCGTGTCAAAATCCGGCTCACCGGCGCTCAGGCCGATGACATCACGCCCGGCGGCCTTCAGCTCGGCTGCCTTGGCTGTCATAGCGATGGTGGGTGAAGGTTTGACGCGTGACAGTGTCGCAGACAGAAAACTCATGCTCGGCCTCGGTTTGTATGTTCAGCCCGACTGTCATAGGGTGCGTCAGAGTGACGATCAAGCCTTATAGATAAAGTGAATTGGAGACCCGAATGAATGATGAAAACGACTGGTATGGTCCGGATTCTGCGACATTCGGAGACCGTCTGGCCGGAGCACGCGAAGCCGCGGGAATGACACAGGCGCAACTGGCACGGCGTCTTGGGGTCAAGAAGGCGACAATTTCAGATTGGGAAAACGATCTGTCCGAACCCCGGGCCAACAGGCTGTCGATGATGGCGGGCATGGTCAATGTCTCGATCATGTGGTTGTTGACCGGCGAGGGCGACGGCATGGATGCACCTGTGGGTGAGGGCGAAGGTGGAACGGAACTGTCCTCGGCCGTGGCCGAGCTGCGCGCCATCCGCGCTGAGATGCGCGCATGTTCCGAACGCGCGGCACGTCTGGAAAAGAAAATGCGTCAGATGCTGGAGCAGAAGAATTGAGCGAGCCCCGGGATGTGCGCATCAAGCGCATGCAAATGCGGTCGATGCGACGCGGCATCAAAGAGATGGACATTATCCTGTCAGCCTATGCTGGGCGCAATCTGGCCGACATGGATGCCGACGGTCTGGATATCTATGATGCGCTGTTGCACGAAAACGATCAGGACCTTTATCAATGGGTTACGGGGCAGGTGCAGCCTCCGGCGCGATTTGCCAGCCTGGTTGCAGACATAGCGCAAACCTTTCAGAAATAAGGCAAAGTTCCGCTTAACCGATTTTTCGGATTTTCGGTTCATCGTGTGTCAAACAGCGCGACGGAATCGGAGGGTCGGATGAGTATGGAAATGCAGGTCTCCACACCAGAGACTAAGGGCTTCATAACCAGCTATCTTGAGGCACTGGTCCTGGTGGAGCGTCTGCACCGGTTGTTGCTGGATGTCATCAAGGACGAGTTTGAGCGTGTCGGCATATTGGAAATCAATGCGGTTCAGGCGTTATTGCTGTTCAATATCGGTGATCACGAAGTCACGGCAGGCGAACTGAAAAGCCGTGGATACTATCAGGGCAGCAATGTCAGCTATAACCTCAAGAAACTGGTTGAGATGGGCTATATGCACCACCAAAGATGCGAGATTGATCGCCGTTCAGTTCGCGTACGCCTGACGCCGCAGGGCAGAGAAATCCGCAATATCGTGTCCAAGCTGTTTGCACGTCACGCCGAAGGCCTGCAAGGCAGGGGGGTGCTTGGGCTTGACGGTATTGAGGATATCACCAGTTCGCTGCGTCGCGTTGAACGGTACTGGACGGATCAGATACGGTATATCTATTGATCAGTGGCGGGCGTCAGACAGAACAAGGCTGTCCAGCTCACGAAGAAGTTTGCGGGTCATGGCCTCTTCATATGCCTCAAAGCCCAGCGCCACTTCTACGAACGCGTTTGGCCCCAAAATGACCCAGGCTGAATAATAGGCTGATAGTTCACCGACCTGAACATATCTCCGATCACCTTCTTTCGGATCGTCGGCACCGATCACCAGCCCGTTAATTGTGATCCCGTCATGTCGTAAACTAGCTTTCACATCACGTGGATGCGGTCCGAGGTTATGTTTGCCATCACCGGACAAATCCAGCGTACGGCGCCAGCACCCCCTTTGCTGATCAAGCAGGGAAGAGCCAAATAACATGGCCGACCCTAACGCCGTTCCCTGCGGCGCTGCGCTGCGCGAGGTGCGGATCAAACGATCACTGATTGCGATCAGGTCGGCGGGGGACCGTACTTCTGTCCACTCCAGCAGCATCCGTTCATGTCCCCGCTCGCTCCATTCGAAGATCGCCAGACGCAAGGCGGTTGCGCCGTCCGACAACATAAGTTGGCCAACTTCGGGGCGGCTCAGGGCCGCCGCCAGCCCGTCCAGTTGCAGCCTGTATTCCCGGCTGTCGACCGAACCCGACACATCCAGCCCCAGCGCAAGGGCCTGACGGCATTCGCCAAAGGCAGGTCCTGATATCAGGCAAGCCAGTAAGACGATCACGCGACGTATCATGGGCCTTCAATCCGCAATGCACCGATCTGCAAGCCGCTCAGTTCCCGTTTCAGTTTCTTTCGCATGGCGCGCTCGAAATCTTCAAACCCGGTGGCAATTTCCAAAAAGGCGCCGGGCCCGTGCAGGACGTTATTTTCGAAGAAAGGGATCAGGAACAGCTCTCCCTCGAAATCGGCTGCGTTGATCACAAGCCCATTCACGACAGTGTTTTGAAAGGGAAAGTGCCGATAGGCGATCTGCGGCCCATAGCCATCGTTGTTCGTGCCATCGCCGGACAGGTCAATGGTTTGAAACAAGCATTGCGGCGCTTGCTCCATAAGGGTTGCACCGTATGCCAACGCATAGCCCATAGCTGTTGCTGATCCGCTGTCAGATCGGGCGGATTGGCTGACCTGGCTGGATGCGAACAGCAGATCACCAACATCATCGATCATTGTCCAGTTCAGGACGACATTTTGGGTTGAGCGGCCACTCCACTCATATACCGCCAGGGCAACCGGCATAGGTGAAGAAAAGAAGGCCTCTTGCACTTCGGGCGCAATCAATGCGGCGGCTAACCCCTGCCGCTGTAACACATCTTCGGCCTCATCGACTGAAACGGAAATATCCATCGCCAAGGCCAGCGCCAAGCGGCATTGCTCGGCCTTGACAGGGCTGGCCTGAACGACCAGCCCAAACGCTATCAGCCAACGGATCACCAGTGACCACTGCTCTCCATGCTGGCCCAGGGTTCGGCTGGTTCCAGTGCTTCGCCATTCTGCAAAAGCTCAACCGAGATATTGTCGGGCGATCGAACAAAAGCCATGCGACCATCCCTTGGCGGGCGATTGATCGTAACACCGTTGTTCTGAAGATGTTGGCAAACCTCGTAGATATTGTCGACACCGTAGGCCAGATGGCCGAAGTGACGGCTGTCGGCGGGCAACTCGTCATCACCGTCCCAATTGTACGTCAGCTCGATCGGGGCGTCTTCCTGTCCCGGAGGGGCCATGAAGATCAGAGAAAATCGCCCGGCTTCACTGTCATACCGACGTGTTTCTTTCAGACCCAGAAGCTCGTAAAATGCCATGGATTTTTCAAGATCCTTCACGCGGACCATGGTGTGAAGATATTTCAACGCCATTTCGGCCATCCTTTTTCGACTCACATTGCCAAGAGCTTAGCGCTCCTCCTCGACGTGTCGATAGAGCCCTCGGCAGCAATTTGTTTTTTGCGTCCGCTGCGGCATATATCGCGGTTCCTGTGCCGGGATCGGCGATATATAGTGGCAGGCGACTCATTGCCAGAAAGGAAGATTCGATGCCGCTGTCCCCTGATCAACAGGCCGAGATCGACGCGCAACGCGCGCAATCGCATCCCACGCGTCGAGTTGTCTCGGCGGGAATGGAAGATCACCTGTACACAGCGCATCAGGTTCTGGATCATGGCTTTGTCCGCGTGATCGACTATATGGGGGACGATGCCGCCATCTGTCAGGCTGCGCGCGTTTCATACGGCAAAGGCACCAAATCTGTTCAGAATGATGAAGGGTTGATCCGGTATCTGATGCGGCACTGGCATTCGACGCCTTTCGAAATGTGCGAAGTCAAATTGCATGTGAAATTGCCAGTATTCGTGGCGCGGCAGTGGATCCGGCACCGGACCGCCAATGTGAATGAATACTCGGCACGGTATTCAATTCTGGATCGCGAGTTTTATATTCCCGCCCCTGAACATGTGGCGGCACAGTCCGAAGTAAACAATCAGGGCCGCGGGGCAACGTTGGAAGGTGAAGAGGCCGCGCGCGTATTGGAAACCCTCAAGGCGGACAGCACGCGGTGCTATGACAACTACGAGTCCATGATCAGCCAGGACGGGCAACAGGGGCTTGCCCGTGAACTGGCCCGCATGAACCTACCCGCAAACGTTTATACGCAGTGGTATTGGAAGGTGGACCTGCATAATCTGTTCCACTTCCTGCGCCTGCGTGCCGACCCACATGCTCAGTATGAAATCCGCGTTTATGCCGAGGCGATGTGCAAGATCGTCGCTGATTGGGTGCCGTTTGCGTATAAGGCGTTCGAGGATTATCGGCTGGGTGCGGTAAACCTGTCTGCCCAGATGGTCGAAAGCCTGCAACGAATGCTGGCAGGAGAGGCGGTCACGCAGGAAAACTCGGGGATGACGGCGCGCGAATGGCGTGAGTTCGAGGCGATCATTCGCAGATAGAACCGACAAGCTGCATAGCTTTTGTCTATACGTGTCGTCATGGAATTGTTACATTGGTTCCATGGCCCGCTTTTTGAACCTTGCTCTGTTATGTCTGGTTTTTGGTTTTGCCCTACCTGTGCGAGCCAAATCCCCATAGCTGAGGTTCTGTGCGAACTGACGCCCCGGCTGCACCAGAAACTGGAAAGTCAGTTCGGCGCGTGGCATCGGGTGTTCGCGGGCCGGAACAGGTTATGGAAGTCTGGGCAAGTCAGCGCGGGGACTGGACAATGGTTGTCACCTACGCGACAGGCACATCTTGCATCGTGGCTACGGGCGAAAACTGGAATAACCACGCCGACGCCAAGCCCGCGCGAGGGTAATGGAACGAAACCGGTGGGGGATGGATAACGGCCGGAAATTGGCCGTCATCCTTAATGATCTACCGCGTGTTTAGCGGGAAGTCGTTACAGTGGTTTCAAATCAGCTGCCATTTGGCGGCCGTCGCGTCCGTCCTGCAACTCGTACGAAACTTTTTGGTTGTCTGCGAGTCCGGTGAGGCCGGACCGTTCTACGGCCGAGATATGTACAAACACATCTTTGCCCCCTTCGTCAGGGGCAATAAATCCATAGCCTTTGGTGGTATTGAACCATTTCACGGTGCCGGTTGGCATGTCCCGTGTCTCCTTCTACTTACGCATTGTCCCACAAATTGGTGGGGGCTGTGGTCAGCGTCACCACACAAAAAAACTGCGTAGCGCATGCTGAACAGTCCAATTCGTGCGTTTCGCCTTTTTCAACATTGCACGGTGAAGTAAAAAATCAAGAATAACCGCAAGAAACGGGCAAGATTGCCTAAAAAGGAAGCAAGGGCAGGAGCGTCAAAGACATGCAGCTTTATGGATTGAAAAACTGTGACACCTGTCGCAAGGCATTGAAATCACTTCCAGACGCCAAGTTTTTTGACGTACGCAGCGACGGTGTGCCGGATTCGGTGCTGTCACGGGCCTTTGCTGAGTTCGGCAATGACTTGCTTAATACCAGATCGACGACATGGCGCGGATTGGACGAAACCCAGCGTGCCAAGGCCCCTTTGGAGCTTTTGAGAGAGCATCCGGCCCTGATGAAACGCCCACTGATCGAAGCGGATGGCAGGCTGTTGTTGGGCTGGACGGCTGAAACCCGTGCTCAGCTTGGCATTTCTTGAACGAGTGCCTATCTGCCTGAAAGCAACAATGAGGATTTTCAATGCGTAATGCCGCAATGTTATTGGGTGTAATCGCCGGGTTGATCGGCATGATCGTCGGGTTCTTCGGCTATGCGAAGGTGGTCGTGGTTGACCATGTCGGTGAAATTGAAGGCATGCTAAGCCAGGTCGACAATCCTGATCTGGTGCAAGCCATTTCGATTATCGCGCCCCTCTTGGCAATCGCGGGCGGGGCCATGGCGCCAGCGCGCGCGTTGATTGCCGGGGTCTTGTTGCTGGTGTCGGCGGCCGCGATGTACTACGCGTTCGGCTTTGGTGTTTTCACCATGTTCCCGATCACATTTGCTGCTGTCGCCGGAGTACTTGGGCTGGCCGCGGGAAAACCGGACCAGCCCAAGGCACATTTCTAAGTTACTTAAGGCGCAGGATCCGGTCGAGTGAGATCGGACCTGCGCCGTTGACGACGATCACCAGCATCAGGAAGGTCCACATCGTGCGCTGATCCATCAGGGACGGGGCCGCGTCGAACAGGCTGCCCAGTTTCACGCCATGTCCGGTGACGTCGACAAGGGTCTGCACCCAGATAAAACCGATCATGCCCAAAGCCGCCAGACGCGAGAATAGTCCAACCAGAAGTAGCGTCGGAAGCACAAATTCGGCAACCGTTCCCATGAAGATGACGATGCGTTGGAAGAACGTCATTTGGGACACGTCATACAGAACAGCTTCTGCCGCTTTGGGGAAAATCTGACCAAAGGCACCTGCCGAAGGCGAAAAGATCGATCCGTCGATCTTCAGCATGGCCGAGTTCCAGTAATAGACCAGAAGAACCGCAACAAAGACCAGCCGTGCCAGCGTAGGGGTCAACCAGCCAGACGCAAAGTCCAGTTTTCCCATGGTGTTATTGTAGGTTGAGATCAGAGCAGTCATGTCTTGGGCCTTTCGATAGTCACAGAGGTTATTGCACCACCCTTCAGAAGCAGTGCCAGAGTGGTTCCAAGATCAAATTCAGGCAGTTCAGCAGTCGTTTTTTCAAATGCCCCGCCGATTGTGTCGCCGTTCTGCATATAGGCGATCCAGTCTGCACCACCCGCTGGAAGCGGATTGGGTGTCGGGTCGAACTCGGCGCGCGTGATCAACACATCCTCGGCCCGTGCATCTGGTTTCGGGGCATCGGCTTCCATGTTGAAGCGCCAGATAGCGTGAATGGGCCAGTCCGAGCGGATCACCTGCATGGCCGGTGCAAACTGCAACCGGGCCTGCATGACCTGCTCGGGCTCGACCGCTAAAACGTCTGCCGGCGCAGGTTCGCTGTCGGCGGCGTGGTAGGACTTGCGCAAGGCAATCTCTAACCGGGCCACGTCGGGCAGGTATCCGAGATGGGCAAGTTGGGGCATTCCGGCCAGAAAATCAGGAAACGCCTCGCCATAAAACATCATCAGAGGAGAGGAGGGCGGGTGTTGACGCAGGAAAATCCCGGCCAGCCCATCCATGTTCTGCGCCCCTAGCAATTTGGCAATCACGGGAAACGCCTGATGCATCGCCTCGGTCAGCGACACCGCAACATTGTTGCGGTACACGCTGAACCGGCGACCGGCGGGGCGCGCGCCACCGTCCAGCAATCCGCCGGGAACGGGCGCTGACGCATCCATCATGGCCGCGCGGAATTCAGATTGCGAAACACTCATACCGGTATCCGGTCCAGTGCGGATTTCGCGCGAACGGCCTCATCTCGCAGAACGGGCCAATCCGGCACATCAGTGTCCCATTCGATCAGAATGGGTTTTGGCCCCGAACGCTCCAGCACATAATCCAGCAGGGTCCACACCGGGTCGACCACTTCTCGTCCGTGACTGTCGATCAGCAGCGGATGACCGTGATCGTCTTCATCCTCATCATGGCCGCCAAGGTGGATTTCCGACACTTTTTCAAGCGGATAGGCGTCAATATAACTTTGCGGCGAGAATTCCAGATTGGTGGCCGAGACAAAGACATTGTTTACGTCCAGCAACAAGCCGCAACCGGTGCGCCTGGCAATCTCCCTCAGGAAATCAGGTTCGGACCAGGTGCTTTCCTCGAAGGCCAGATAGCTGGACGGGTTTTCCAGCAGCATCTGGCGCCCGACCGTGTGCTGGACCTGGTCGATATGTTCACAAACCCGCGCAAGAGTTTCGTCGGTAAAGGGAAGGGGCAGCAGGTCGTTGTAAAAATGGCTGTCATGGGTGGACCAGGCCAAATGTTCGGAAAAGCTTGCAGGGTTCAGCCAGCCTACCAGGTGTTTTAGCCGGGCCAGATGATCAGGGTCCAGCGCGCCTTCACCGCCAATGGAAAGGCCAACGCCATGGACCGAGATTGGGAACTTTTCGGAGAGGTGGCGCAGCTGCGCCAAGGGCCGCCCGCCGTCGCCCATATAGTTCTCGGCATGGATTTCCAGCCATGCAACAGGCTGTGCGTGTTCAAGTACCTGAGCAAAATGTTGCGGTTTGTAACCTACGCCCGGCGCTGCAGGCAGGCGGTTTGACCGGTGGGTGTCATCCAACATGGGCCAGTTCCTCGATCACGAAAGGGAAAGGGCGGGCGATGGTGCCCGCCCCTTGAAATCGTCAGGCCAATCTTATGCCGGCAGGTCGCGTTCCAGCGCTTCCAGCGAACCTTTGCGCGGTGTGCCGTTTGCTTCCGCAGGCAATTCGATGTCAGCGCAGGTGCCTGCGTTAACCAGGGTCCATGCGTTGCCCTGATAATCAACGGTCGAGGTGCCCGCGCATGTGGTTCCGGGACCTGCGGCGCAGTCGTTCTGGCCGGCCAGCGATACACCGTAGCACTTTTCTTTTGCCTGTGCGCTTGCTGTGGTTGCGGCACCCGATACGGCGGCTGCGACTGCGGTTGCGATAACCAGGGATTTAGCTGTTTTCGACATCTCGGTAATCCTCTTGATGACTGGGTATGTCTGCTTGTGACAATGACAAAGGTAGTGGCTTGGTGGGCAGAGTTGAATTCACGAGCCCGTGTCTCACAAGCGCGTCATGGGGCGGCCTGCCCCCTTGCAGCGTAATACACTGTTTTTGATGAAGAAAGGGTGAAATGTTACAATCCGACCCCATAGGAGGGGTCGGATTTTTTTGGATATGGTGCTGTTTGTTACAGCAGATCTGGCGGGGTGGCGGCGCGTGCCAGCTCTTTTGTTACAACATCAAGCGGTTGTACCTGAGTCTGTTTTTCACCCAGTCGCCGCACGCTTACGGTGCGCTCGTCAACTTCGCGGTGACCGACGGCCAGAATTACAGGTACTTTGCCGACCGAATGCTCACGGACCTTGTAGTTGATCTTTTCATTGCGGATGTCAGCCTCGGCCCGCACACCTGCCGCGCGCAGGGTTTCGACCACTTTGGCGACATAGTCGTCCGCGTCGGACGTGATGGACGCGACGACGACCTGACGCGGGGCCAGCCAGAACGGCAATTTGCCTGCGTGTTCCTCGATCAGGATACCGATAAAGCGTTCGAAGGATCCCAGCGTGGCGCGATGCAACATGACGGGGCGGTGTTTGGCCCCGTCGGCGCCGATATAGGTGGCGTCCAGCCGTTCGGGCAGAACGAAATCGACCTGGAAGGTGCCGCATTGCCAGTCACGCCCGATGGCGTCCGTCAGAACGAATTCCAGTTTCGGACCATAGAATGCACCTTCGCCCGGGTTCAGTTCCGGTTCGATCCCGGCGGCACGGGTGGCGGACAAAAGTGCCGCTTCTGCCTTGTCCCATACCTCGTCCGACCCGGCGCGGGTTTCGGGACGGTCAGAGAATTTCACCGAAAAATCCTCGAACCCCAGATCCTTGTAGATCACGCTGAGGAAACGGATGAATTCGGCGGTCTCCGCCTCGATCTGTTCTTCGGTTGAAAAGATATGGGCGTCGTCCTGCGTGAACCCGCGCACCCGCATGATGCCATGCAATGCACCAGAGGGTTCGTACCGGTTGCACGATCCGAACTCGGCCATGCGCAGCGGCAGGTCGCGATAGGATTTCAGGCCTTGCTTGAAAATCTCGACATGGCAGGGGCAGTTCATCGGTTTGAGCGCGTTGACGGCCTTTTCGCGGGCATGTTCCTCGTCGACTTCGACGATGAACATGTTTTCCTGATATTTGTCCCAGTGGCCTGATCGTTCCCACAGTTTGCGGTCAACAACCTGCGGCGTGTTTACCTCGACATACCCACCCTTGCGCTGCTGACGTCGCATGTAGTCCTGCAACTGGGTGTAGATGGTCCAGCCATTGGGGTGCCAGAAAATCTGACCGGGGGCTTCTTCCTGCATGTGAAACAGGTCCATCTCTCGGCCTAGTTTGCGGTGGTCGCGCTTTGCGGCCTCTTCCAGCATATGAAGGTGGTCTTTCAGTTTTTCCTTGCCGGTGAAGGCCACGCCGTAGATGCGTTGCAGCATCGCGCGGTTGCTGTCGCCGCGCCAATAGGCACCGGCGATGGACATCAGCTTGAACGCATCACCGGGAACCTGACCGGTATGTTGCAGATGCGGACCGCGGCACAAATCCTGCCAGTGGCCGTGCCAGTACATGCGCAACGGCTCATCCCCGGGAATGGCTTCGATCAGCTCAACCTTGTAGGGCTCGTTATTGGCCTTGTAGAACTTGATGGCCCGCTCGCGGTCCCAAACCTCGGTGGTGACAGGGTCGCGCTTGTTGATGATCTCTTTCATCTTTTTCTCGATGAGACCAAGATCTTCGGGCGTGAACGGTTCTTCCCGGTCGAAGTCATAATACCAGCCGTTTTCGATAACGGGGCCGATGGTGACCTTGGTCGCAGGCCAGATTTCCTGCACGGCGCGGGCCATGATGTGGGCCAGATCGTGGCGGATCAGTTCGTTGGCCTGCGCGTCATCCTTCATGGTGTGGATGGCAATCTGTGCATCGGCTTCGATGGGCCATTGCAGGTCCCAGTGTTGGCCGTCAACGGTGGCTGAGATGGCCTTTTTGGCCAGCGAACTTGAAATATCGGCAGCCACCTGCGCAGGCGTAACCCCTGCGTCATAGGAACGTGCATTGCCATCTGGGAAAGTGAGAGAGACGGATTTTGAATCCAGGGCCATGTCGGCTCTCCTCGTCGGTTTGGCGCCCACTGAACGCCCGGTTGCGGGTTATTTGCGTCTGGCTGATGTGGCAGGTGCAGCAATTCCTGTCAAGGGTCGCAGGGTACGGTCACTGACGCCACGACACCCCGAATTCGGGAATTGCGACCAATGGGCTGCCGTGCATGATGTTCCCCAAAGCGTAAGAGGGTTTCATGGCGGCGACGGATTTTCTGGAAACAGCACAAGGGCGAAAACTGGCCTATCACAAAACCGAAGGCTCAGGGCCGACCCTGGTTTTTCTGGGTGGGCTTATGTCGGATATGGAAGGCACCAAGGCAGTCCATCTGGAAGCTTGGGCGCAGGCGCGGGGGCGGGCCTTTTTGCGGTTTGATTATTCCGGTCATGGCGAAAGCTCTGGCGCGTTCAAGGATGGCTGCATTGGGGATTGGCATGAGGATACTGTCGCTGCGGTCGATGCCTTGACCAAGGGGCCGCTGATCGCTGTCGGCTCGTCCATGGGGGGGTGGCAGGCGCTTTTGCTGGCCAAGGCCCTGCCGGACCGGATTGCAGGTATGGTCACGATCGCCGCCGCGCCGGATTTCACGGAAGATGGCTATTGGGCATCCTTCACCGATGACCAGAAAGCCGCCCTGGAAACTGTCGGGCATGTCGAGTTGCCGTCCGATTACATGGAACCTTACTTCGTCACCAAACGGATGATCGAAGATGGGCGGCAGCGCCTTGTACTGCGCGACACGTTGAACCTGCCGTTCAAGGTTCGTTTCCTACAGGGAACAGCGGATACGGCCGTTTCGACTGAAACGGCCGTTCGGTTGCTGGACCACGCAACAGGGCCGGACATGCAGCTTCTTTTGGTCAAGGATGCCGATCACAGGTTCTCGGATGATGCATGTCTTGGCTTGATCGAGGCGGCGGTTCTGGATGTGTTGGGAGACGCGTGATGCGGCGTTTGGGATGGCTTCTGGGGCGCTTGTTCCTTGCGTTGATTGTCATCGGCGGCCTTATCTACTGGTTTGGCCCGCGCGAAGAGGTGAACCTGAGCCCAAGCTTTGATCCGCGCAAGTTTGGTGAGGGCGTACAGGTTTATTTCGAAAGCACCGAAGCCGCGTTTGACGATATCGTTCCGGGTGTCGAAAAACGAGTGATCTGGCAGGATGGCTTTAACGAACGGCGCACCCCGTATTCCGTTCTTTACATCCATGGCTTTTCAGCAAGTTCCGAGGAAATCCGGCCAGTGCCGGACCTTGTGGCAGACGCGCTGGGGGCCAATCTGGTTTACACACGCCTGCAAGGTCATGGGCGAAGCGGATCAGCCATGGCGGAAGGCACTGCCTCGGGCTGGATGCAGGACACCGCCGAGGCATTGGCGGCCGCGCGTGCTGTTGGGGACAAGGTGATCGTGATCTCAACGTCGACCGGTGCGACGCTTGCAGCCGCCGCCGCTTTGGATGCCAGCCTCAGCGAAGATGTTGTCGGCATGGTCTTTGTCTCTCCGAATTTCGGGGTCAACACGGCCGCGGCATGGATTCCCACTTTGCCATGGGCGAGGGATTGGTTACCGGTCCTGATGGGGGACGAACGCGATGTATCGGGGCCGGACCCGGAAAAGAACAAATATTGGTCTACTATCTATCCATGGGAGTCGGTCGTGCCGATGTCCGTTCTGGTCGAGAAAGTATTTGCGCTGGATTTCTCGAACGCCCTTGTGCCCGTGCTGTTCTGGTTCTCGGACAACGATCAGGTGGTGCGCCCTGGCCGCACACACGAGGTCGCCGAAGCGTGGGGTGCGCCAGCATCCGTCAAACTGGTGACAATTGGTGCCGAGGATGATCCGTCATCTCATGTTATTGCCGGTCGCCTGATGTCGCCAGGGCAGACCGACGCGGCTGTGGCCGGTATCCTGGATTGGTTAAAAGGGCTGGGGGTGGAATGATGGCGGCCTCGGGTCGCGGTAAGATGCGTAAGCCGGGCAGTATGTGGAGCCTTGAGACCTTAGGGCGCGTTCGTCTGTCCCGGTATTTCTTCATGCGCGATTTCCTCTATTCCGAGATCGGGAACTTTCACCAAAAACAGAACATTCCAGACTATCCGGATCTGGCTATCGAGACAGGACGTGCGTTCTGTGAAACTCTGCTGGACCCGCTGGAAGAGACCTTTGGCAGGATCGCCGTGCGCTCGGGCTATCGCTCGCCGTCGCTGAACAGGTTTGGCAATGAAAACAGACTGAACTGTGCCCGGAATGATTACCCGTTGGAGTGCCACATCTGGGATCGTGGAGCCGGGGACGAGCGGATTGCCGGGGCGTCTGTTGTTGTCCCCTGGTTCGCGGATCAGTATGCGCAGGGCCGGGATTGGCGCGATCTGGCATGGTGGATGCATGATCACCTGGATTATTCCGAGATCTGGTTCTTTCCGAAACTCTGCGCTTTCAATTTGGTGTGGCGCCCTAAACCGCAGCGCCGGATTGACAGCTATATTGCGCCACGCGGATGCCTGCTGAAACCCGGCGCTGAGCCCGAGGAAAGTGCCGCTTCACGACGGTCCCGCTATGCGGACTTTCCAGCTTTTCGGGCAATCGCCTATCCGTGACGTTCCGCTTGTTTGAATGTGATAAACTCTCAACCTGACTGCAAACCCAAGGGCTCGGGAAACCGAGCGTATGGAGGCCCCGCGTGATCGAGCCGCTGGTACTGCTACCTGGACTGATGTGCGATGCCCGACTGTATCGCCCTCAGATCGAGGTGTTTTCGCAGACGCGACCCGTAACCGTTGCGCCGCTCTCAGCAGGTGAGCGTATCGAAGAGATCGCCTCGGGTCTGCTGGACCAGCTTCCACATCGGTTTGCACTGGCTGGATTAAGCATGGGTGGTGTGGTGGCGTTAGAGCTGATCCGCCGAGCACCGGAACGTGTGTCGCGCCTGTGCCTGATGGCAACTGATGCGCAGGCGGACACGCCTCAAATGGCGGCCAGTCGCGAAGACCTGATCATTGGCGCGCAAGGTGGCCGGTTGGAGGAGGTCATGCGGAAACTTGTAAGTTCCGACGCGCTGGCACCGGGCCCGCAGCGTATTCCCATCCTGAACGGTTTGCTGGCAATGGCGCAGGATTTGGGTGCTGAAACTTTCGTGCGTCAGATGCGTGCCCTGCAACGCCGCCCGGATCAACAGGCCGCGTTGCGTCGCATCAAGGTGCCCACGTTGGTTCTGTGTGGTGCGCATGACACTTTGACGCCGGTCAAACAGCATTCTTTCATGGCAGAACTCATTCCCGGAGCGGAACTGCTGGTTATTGAAAAGTCCGGTCACTTGCCGACCCTCGAGACGCCCGACATCGTCAATGAGGCACTGCAAACCTGGTTGGACGCCCAGCAACGGTTTGATTACTGGTAAAGCATCGCGCGTTCGGTCTTTGAAATGACAGTTGGCGTCACCACGGGTTTACCGGTTTCTCGATCGAAAAACGGTGTGTTCTTCCATCGCCCGGACAGGCGCGATCCGACGGCCCTGCGCAACAGGCCAAAAATGGCGGGGCCGGGATTTTCGTGCTTTTGCTTTCCGTTTGGTTGGGGAACAAACCCGCGTGTCGTGACGGGTCCTAGCGCCGAAGCACCACCCGCAACCCGGCCGACGATAACGCCAGCAAACGGGAGTTTCGCGGTTTTGGGCGTTGCCGCCAAAGGTGCGTTACAGCAACTGGCGTACCAACGCAGCATGCCCTTGGGGCTGAGTTGCATCGCCGCAAGATACTGACTTCCTGTGCTGATTTCGATCTCATCCGGTGCGATCTGAAAAATCCCGACAGGTCCGGGTGCGGGGTCCGGTTGCTTGAAATACAGTTGAGCGGCTCGGCAATCATTGCAGAAACACTCAACATGTGTGCCTTGCCTAACACCGCGGGTTGAAATACGTCCCTGCAAGTTGCCGCATAGACAGGAAAAGGCGAGGCCATTTTGCGCTGACCCGCTCATGTCGGTTAGGCTACCTTGTTGGAGTTGGCCGCGCGACGGTTTGGTTTTCGCGCGTTTTCGTTCATGAAATCAATCACAAGAGGGCGAATGTTGTCGCGCCAGCTGCGGCCTGCGAAGATACCATAATGACCGGCACCGGGTTCGACGTGGCTTGCCTTTTTGCTGTCCGGCAGGCCGGTGCACAAATCCAGCGCGGCAATACACTGGCCGGGTGCGGAGATGTCATCATTTGCACCTTCGACAGTCTTCACCGCAACATCGGTAATCTTACTGATGTCCACCTTGTGACCCGCGACCACGAACTCGTTTCTCGCAATCTCTCGATTTTTGAAGACCCGCTCGACCGTCGAAAGATAGAACTCGGCTGTCATGTCCATCACGGCCAGGTATTCGTCATAGAAACGGTTATGGGCATCCTGGTCCGAGGCCTCGTCCCGCATGACGCGCTGGATCTGGTCGGAAAACGCTTTGGAGTGACGATCTGCGTTCATGGACATGAACGAGGCCAATTGCAGCAGACCCGGATAGACCATACGTCCAACGCCCTTGTACTTGAAGCCAACACGCTGGATCATTGTTTCTTCCAACTGGCCCATGGTGACGCGACGACCGAAGTCTGTCACATCGGTCGGCGTTGCGTCCGGGTCGACGGGGCCACCTATTAGCGTCAGGGTGCTTGGTTGAGCTTTGGGTTCAATCTCGGCCAGGTATGCCGTTGCGGCCAAGGTCAGAGGCGCAGGCTGGCAAACGGCAACAACATGGGTGTCCGGTCCAAGCTCTTTCATAAAATCTACAAGGTAGAGCGTGTAGTCTTCGACATCGAATTTACCTGCAGACACAGGGATATCGCGCGCATTATGCCAATCGGTGATGTAGACTTCGCAATTGACCAGAAGGCTTTTGACTGTCGACCGCAGCAACGTTGCATAGTGACCGGACATCGGGGCAACCAACAGCACTTTGCGCGGTTGTTCTTTTCGGCCATTGATGCGGAAATGTACCAGATCACCAAAAGGGCGTTCCAGAACGGTCGTGATTTCAACCAGATGATCCTTGCCATCTTCGCAGGTGAACGTGCGAATACCCCAATCGGGCTTTGCAACCATCCGCTGGAACGTACGCTCGGTCACTTCACCCCAGGCGGCCATCCAGTTGAATGCGGGGTTCGGCACCATGGAAAACATCGGATAAGACGCCATCGCGCTGGCGGTTGCACCAAGCCACTGGTTGGTGTTTCGCGCAGTTTCCATCAGGTCGTAGGTCATCATGTAGCGCATAAATGGGGCCTCCTGAGTGTCAGCCTGAGAGTTCGGACCATTCGTCGCTTTGCCCCCCAGCACCCACGACGTTATTCTGCATAGCAGCGAGGTTAGGGGGGAATTGTTAAAATGACAACTAGTGAAGACCACATGCCAGACGTATCCGAAGAACATATTGAACGCCTTAAAGAAAATATGGAAAAGGTCGAGAAGCTGTCCAAGCGCCTGATTGAGGTCATGGCTGTAAAACGGCCGCACACACCCGCGCTGGACGGCCCGAATCAAGAGCTTTTCGCACGAGCAGCAAGTGCCTACTGGGCGGAGGCTTGGCAAAATCCCGCCAAACTACTGGAACAGCAGATAGAATTCTGGGGCAAGTCAGTGCTGAACTTTGCCGAGGCGCAGAAAGCGCTGACTGCGTCTGACGCGGAAGGCGAAGCCCCCAAAACAGAAGACAAGCGATTTTCGAACCCCCTTTGGGAGACCAATCCCTATTTCCGACTGATCCGCCAGCAATACCAGACCAATGCGCAAGCGATCGCGCAGGCTGTTGCGTCCGTGGACGATCTGGATGCCAAGGACAAAAGGCGGCTGCAATATTTCTCGCAGCAAATCGTCGATATGATGGCGCCGACAAACTTCCTGGCGACCAATCCGGATGCATTACAAAAAGCGGTCGAAACCGAGGGCCAGTCACTGATCAAGGGGTTGGAAAACCTTGTGTCAGATCTTGAGGCCAACAATGGCGAGCTGGTCGTCAAACTGGCAGATGAGAGTGCCTTTGAGGTCGGCGGTAACCTGGCGACGACGCCGGGGGAGGTGGTTTATCGTAACCGGATGATGGAACTGATCCAGTACAAGCCGGCGACCGAAACTGTATATGAGACACCGATTGTCCTGTTCCCGCCCTGGATCAACAAGTTCTATATTCTGGACCTGAAAGCCCAGAACAGCATGATCAAATGGATCACCGAGCAGGGATATACCCTGTTTGTAGTGAGCTGGGTCAATCCGGACGAAAGCTATGCCGAAACCGGCATGGAAGACTACATTCAGGACGGTTTCCTGACCGCGATCGAGGCGGCCAAGAAGATTTGCAAGGTCAAACAGGTCAACGCGGTGGGGTATTGCATTGCAGGTACCACCCTGAGCCTGACGCTGTCTCTGCTGAAACAGCGAGGAGACAAGTCGGTCAAATCGGCGACCCTGTTCACCGCATTGACGGATTTTTCCGATCAGGGAGAGTTCACGCCTTTCCTTCAAAACGATTTTATCGACGGAATCGAAGAAGAAGTGAAAAAGGAAGGTGTTCTGCGGTCGTGGATCATGGCGCGCACAATGTCATTCCTGAGATCACGTGACCTTATCTATGGCCCGGCCATTCGAAGTTACATGATGGGGGAAGTGCCCCCGGCCTTTGATTTGCTGTACTGGAACGGTGACGGAGCCAACCTGCCTGCGAAAATGGCGGTGGAGTACTTGCGTGGGCTATGCCAGCGCAATGAATTCGCGACCGATGGCTTTGAGGTACTGGGGCATAAGCTGAAGCTCGGTGACGTTGATGTGCCCCTGATGGCCATCACATGCGAAACCGATCATATCGCGGCGTGGAAAGACTGCTATCGCGGTGTGCAAAAGATGGGCTCGAGATCAAAAACTTTCGTGGTTTCCGAGTCGGGTCATATTGCGGGCATCGTGAACCCGCCCAGCAAGAAAAAGTATGGGCATTACACCAACCCGGATTTGAAAACAGACGCCGCCACCTGGTTAAAGGAAGCCGATTTTCATGAAGGGTCATGGTGGCCCATGTGGGATGCCTGGCTTAAGAAACGGTCGGGCAAGCAGGTACCGGCCCGTGAACCTGGCGATTCGAAGCACCCGAGCCTGGGAGCTGCACCCGGAACGTATGTAGTGGCAAAACCAAACGCCTGATTTCATTCTGAAACTTGATTTTTTCTGCAGCGCAGCAAGAAAAAACTTGCAATGCTGCGCTGCAGCAATCATATTGTCCTCAAGCTGATGAAACCCGGGGTGGGCCCGGACTGGCTAAAAGGATTATGACAATGGCTAAGACCCAAGACTTTACCGCGATCATGAAAGACATGATGGGTGCATTCCCCGTGGACACAACCGCAATGGAAGGCGCATTCAAATCGACCGCTTCGCTGAATGAAAAGCTGTCGGGCGTTGCTCTGGAAGCTGCAGAGAAATCGGCAGAAATCTCGAGCAAATGGACCAAAGACACGCTGGCCAAACTGACCGAGATGTCGAAAGCCAAGGCAGAGCCTGCCGACTACGCAAAAGCAGCAACCGATTTCGCAAGCGCGTCTGCTGAAGTTGCAGCCGAGAACATGGCCGCTTTCGCAGAAATCGCGAAAAAAGTTCAGACCGAAACCGTCGAACTGCTGATGGCTGCTGGTAAAGAAGCTGCGGAAGAAGCATCCGCCGCTGTTAAAAAAGCAACCAACGACGTGACCACAGCCGCTAAAAAAGCTGCTGCTGCGAAGTAAGAAAAGTCAGCGAAACGCACCCGACCCTCCCTATAGGTGCAATCGCGTTGGGCAGGTCCATTGACCTGCCCTTTCTTTTTGTGCTGCACTCGCATAACCTGTGCTGCAACGCATCATCCTTGGGGAGGGTACCCGGTGTCGGACCAAGAAAAACCGCTGCTGATCAAGCGCTATGCCAGCCGTCGGCTGTATAACACCGAGACCAGCGATTACGTGACGCTCGAAGATATCGCGGGATTCATCCGTGACGGGCGCGAAGTACAAATCATCGACCTGAAATCCGGCGACGACCTGACGCGGCAGTATCTGCTGCAGATCATTGCTGAACATGAAAGCCGCGGCGAGAATGTGCTGCCTGTCAATGTTCTGAACGATCTTGTGCGCAGTTACATGCTGCCTGGCGGGGGCATGATGCCGCAATTCCTGCAAAGCTCGTTCGATATGCTGCGCGAAAGCCAAAGCAAGATGATGGAAAACATGAACGCCATGAACCCGATGTCCCAGATGCCGGGTTTTGAAGCGTTGAAAGCACAGCAGCAGGCCTTTCTGAAGGCTATGACTGGTGGGTTGTCTGGCAGATGGTCCTCGCCAGAGAAGGAAAGCGAAAAGTCAGAGCCGAAAGAGGATCTTGACGATATCAAGAAACAGTTGGCCGAACTTCAACAGAAGCTTTCAAAACTGAATTAAGGTGAGCCTGAGGAAAAGGCCCACCATTTTAGTGGGTCAGTTCTAATCTCAGGTGCCGTAGACCGGCATTGGGCCGGTCACTTCGCCGACCGCGGCCAGCAGAATATCGGCGATCACGTCCAGCTCTGCGCGTGTCAGGCGTACGGGCAGTCGGACGTCACACGCTTTCATCAGCATGTCACGTGTTTGCGGCAGCTCGAACTTTTCCGGCAGAAATTGCCAGTTCCAGAAAGCGCGTGCATTGTCCTGGCTCAGGCCAAAGACCTGAACTTTGACACCGCGTGCCTCGGATGCGGCGGCAAATGCGCGAATCTCGTGTTCCTGCAACCCAACCAGATTGAATTGAATAGAATCCGGCGCGCGCTGCTCGGGGGGCAAGGGCGCGGGCACATTGATATGGGGTGAGGTATTCAAGCGCCCGGCAACGTAGTCGTGATTCGCAAGACCATCGCGGACACGACGGGCCAGTTCCGGGATCTGCGGGCGGATCACAGCGGCGCTCAGGTTGTTCAAGCGCAGGTTATACAGTGGCAACTTGTTCTGCCAGCGGGCGAAGGCCTCTTCCAATTCGGGCGAGTTGTCGCCGTGCGGTCCTTTATGTTTCTTCCAGTTATGTTCGTACGCGCCCGACATGATGACGGCACGGGCCACCAGATCAGCATCGTTTGAGATCAGAATACCGCCTTCGCCCGCATTGATCATCTTGTAGGACTGAAACGAGAAACAGCCGACCTTGCCGATGGTGCCGATATTTCTGCCATGCCAGGTCGTGCCCAGCGAATGCGCAGCGTCTTCGATCACCGGGATGTCACGCGCGTCGCACAGCGCCATGATCGCGTCCATATCAGATGTGTGGCCGCGCATGTGACTGATGATCACCGCCTGAACGCTGTCGAGCTTGCCCTCGAAATCGGCCATGTCGATGCGATAATTCTCACCCACTTCGCACAGAACCGGGATGCAGTCCGCGTGAATGACCGACGAGGGAACCGCGGCAAATGTGAAGCCGGGGATCAGGACGCGCGCATCGCGCGGCAGACTCAGTGCCTTGAGCGACAGAAACAGCGCAGCAGAACAGGATGAAACAGCGAGAGCGTATTTTGTGCCCAGAAGTTCGGCAAACTCGGCCTCCAGCAAAGACACCGGGGCATCTTGCGGGGCGGTATAGCGAAACAAGTCGCCCGACTGCATCAGGGCGTCGATGGCTTCTTTTGCTGCTTCTGGGATGGGTTCGGCGTCATGAACGTTTGGTGGAAGCGTCATATTTGGAATTCCCGAATTCTATCTTTGGTAAAGATAAAGCTATTCAGGCGGCAATCCAAGCCCTCAATCGCCGCGCCAGCGGAAATTCACCAATATGTCACAAGTAACGTGGATCAGATCCCAAGCCGGTCCCGCATGGCGAACCATGTCATTGCCAGCACAAGCAGCGGGTTGCGCAGGGCAGACCCGCCTGGGAAGGGCAGGGTTGGCACGCGGGCCATTGTATCGAACCCTTCAGATTGGCCCTGAATGGCCAGTGCCATCAATTGCCCTGCATGGGTCGCGGTGCCTACACCATGACCGGAATAGCCGGAAGCAGACAGAATATTGGGCGCGATACGCACCAGATAAGGCATCCGCCGCATGGTAATGGCCAGCGTCCCACCCCATGCGTAGTCGATTTTGACATCGCGCAGATGTGGGAAGATTTCGGTCATCGGCTTGCGGACCTTCGCCGCGACATCCGCAGGAAAACGATAGCCATAACTTTCGCCGCCACCGAACAAAAGCCGGCCATCGGCGCTGAGGCGGAAATAGTTCACCACGAACTTGGTATCCGCGACCGCGACATCCTGAGTCAGGACCCGCGCGGCCTCGCTGCCAAGGGGTTCAGTCGCTGCGATGAAGTTGTTGATGGGCATGACACGGGCCGCGACGGTCCGGTTGAGATTGCCAAGATAGCCATTGCAGGCCAGCACAACATGGTCGGCCCTAACGTTCCCCCTGGCGGTCCGGATCAGTGCAGGCCGGGTTTCGTCAATATCGATGACTTCGGTGCCCTCAAAAATGCGAACACCCGCTTTGGCCGCCGCCTGCGCCAACCCCAGCGCAAAATTCAATGGGTGCAAATGAGCAGCCCCCATGTCCAGATACCCACCCTTGTAAGCGGGTGAGGGGCAAAGTTTGTGGCCTTCGTCTTCATCCAGCAGCTTGATCTGGTCATACTGATAACGGTCGGACAGATGGCCTGCATGGGTGTGCAGCTCTTTTCGTTCCGAAGCTGACAGACCCAGAACCGCGACGCCGGGTTGCAAGTCGCACGCGATCTGATGCTTGGCGATCAGTGATTTGACCAGATCCTTGGCGTCTTCGGCCAGGTCCCACAGCTTTGCGGCATCCGGGTCGCCAACAAGACGCTCGAGGTCTTCCTGATCCATCCGCTGCGCGCTGCCCAGCTGGCCACCATTGCGCCCCGAGGCACCAAATCCGACACGGTGGGCTTCAAGCAGAACGACATCGAACCCCGCCTCGGCCAGTTGCAATGCTGCGGACAGGCCTGTGTAGCCACCGCCCACGACGCAGACATCCGCCGTAATATCTTCGGCCAAAACAGGAAAGCGTTCCGTTGGGTTCGCCGTCGCGGCATACCAGCTGGCAGGGTATTCGCCCTTGCGGTCATTGGAATAGAGCAGATTCACGAAAAGTCTCAGACGTTGATCAGCAGATGTTCCCGTTCCCACGGAGAGATGACCTGCAGAAATTCTTCATATTCGGCCCGCTTCACGATGCCATAGACACGGGCAAACTCGGGGCCAAGGATTTCGTGCAGGGCGGTGGCTTCGTCAAACATATCCAGCGCATCGCCCATGACCTGGGGGATATCCCCTTCACCTTCATAGGCGTCACCATAGAATTGACGACGCGGGCGTTCTTGTTCAACCAGACCCAGATAGCCGCACGCCAGCGACAGGGCGATGCCCAGATACGGGTTGCAATCCATACCGGCAATGCGGTTTTCGACACGGCGCGATTCAGGTCCGGACAGTGGAACGCGAATGCCTGTAGTGCGGTTGTCGCGAGCCCATTCCAGATTGATCGGCGCGGCGTGGTCTTTCACGTAGCGACGATACGAGTTCACATAAGGTGCCATCACGGCCAGACCGGCGGGCAGATGGTTCTGCAACCCGGCAATGAAGTGATAGAACGCGTCTGTTTCGCCGCCCTGCGGACCCGAAAAGATGTTCTGGCCGGTCTCCATGTCGATAATCGAATGATGGATATGCATGGCCGAACCCGGCTCTTCCTCGATCGGTTTGGCCATGAAGGTTGCAAAACAATTGTGCCGTAACGCCGCCTCGCGGATCAGGCGTTTGAAGTAGAATACCTCATCAGCAAGTTTGACCGGGTTGCCGTGGCGCAGGTTGATCTCCAACTGGCCCGCACCGCCTTCCTGGGTGATGCCATCAATTTCGAACCCCTGATGTTCGGCAAAGTCATAGATATCGTCGATGACCGGGCCGAACTCGTCCACCGCGGTCATCGAATACGCCTGCCGCGCCGCAGCCGGGCGGCCAGAACGCCCCATCATCGGCTTGATTTCCTGTGCGGGATCGACGTTGGGGGCGACCAGAAAGAACTCCATTTCTGGCGCAACAACCGGTTTCCAGCCTCGGTTGTGATACAGCTGGACCACGCGTTTCAACACGTTACGGGGGCTATAAGGGATCGGATCACCATCCCGGTCATAGGCGTCGTGGATCACTTGCAGCGTCCAGTCCCCTGTCCAGGGTGCGGCTGAAGCCGTCGAATAGTCGGGCTTCAGGATCATGTCCTTTTCGATGAACCCGTCGTCACCTGCGGCTTCACCCCAGTCCCCCGTGATGGTCTGGAAGAATATGCTGTCAGGCAGGTGAAAATAGGATTGCTTGGCGAATTTCGTGGCAGGCACGGCCTTGCCACGTGCAATTCCGGGAAGGTCCGAGATGATACATTCAACCTCGTCCAGCCGCTGTCCGTGGAAATAGGCTTTGGCGGCTTCCGGCAGTTTATCAGTCCAATCAGCCATCAGGCTCTCTCTTTCTTTAAAAACTCGGCCATATGGCGCGCGATTGTGGCGTTGTCATCCGGGGCGGTTTCGCGATTTGTGGCCTCACGCATCAGGTCTTCGGGGACGACGCCTTTTCCCCGTGTGCGCATCAGGCCCGCGACAAAACCATTGGTGAATTCAGGGTGGGCCTGAACCGTCCAGATCGTGTCTCCATAAGCCAGCATCGCGTTTTCGCAAAATGCGTTCTGACCAAGAACGCGCGCGCCTTCGGGCAACTCGACAACCTGATCCTGATGCCAGGCATTCAGCCAGACTGTGTTGCCGTCAAACTCGTATTCAGTGCGTCCGACGGCCCATCCGCCCTTGAACTTCTCGACCTTGCCGCCCAGTGCCTGCGCGATGATCTGATGCCCAAAGCATACGCCGATCAGTGGCTTTCCGCTTTGCTGTATCTCTCTGACCAAGTCTTCCAGCGGGGCGATCCACGGCAGGTTTTCGTACGCGCCGTGGCGCGAACCGGTTATGACCCAGCCATCTGCGTCATCCGCGCCGCTTGGGAATATGCCGTCGACCACGGCGAAGGTCTGGAACTCAAATCCGTTGCCACCGAGAAGTGCAGGAAACAGCTCATCATAGTCGCCGAATTCGCCTTGCAACGCATCTGGTGTGTGGCCGGTTTGTAATATGCCGATTTTCATGTGTCACCAAATTTGATCAAATTCACTCTAGCTGAGTCCGAATGAGGCGGCAAGGGGGTCAAACCGCCTCGAGATAGCTCAGCCAGTGATCTTCAGGAGCGATACGCTCAAATCGTTCAATTTCCTGTCGCTTGGTCATGATCAGGTACTGGATCAGATCCGCCGAGAAAAGCCGGGCGACCAGGGGGTCGGTCTCAAATCTGTCAATTGCGGCCGCCCAGTCTGGCATCAGTTGAGGCAGGTCTTCGATATCGTAGGCATTGCCTGTGATCGGGGCAGGGGGCCGCAGACCGTCTTCGATCCCGGCAAGGGCTGCGCCCAAAACCGCGGCCAGCATCAGGTAGGGGTTGATGTCACCACCTGCGACGCGGTGTTCGATGCGCCGCGCTGCTGTTGCCCCGCCCGGGATTCGAATTGCGGCGGTTCTGTTCTCATAGGCCCAGCAGGCCCCGGTCGGGGCATGCGCACCCGGTACAAGCCGGGTGTAAGAATTGCCGTGGGGCGCAAAAATCAACGTGCTGCCTGGCATGGCCGCCACACAACCCGCGACGGCGGAATGCAGAATGCCGGTCCCTTCAGGCCCGCCATTGTCGAACACATTGCGCCCCCGATGGTCCAGCACCGAGAAATGCACATGCATCCCATTGCCTGCATCATCTGCATAGGGTTTCGACATGAATGTTGCGGCAAACCCGTGTTTGCGCGCCAGGCCGCGTGTCAACGCCTTGAAAAGCCACGTATCGTCGGCACAGCGCATGGCATCCTGATGATTCAGGTTGATCTCGAACTGGCCAACGCCACTTTCCGAGATGGCGGTTTGCGCGGGGATATCCATGGCGGCGCAGCCATCGTAGAGGTCTGTGAAGAAATCCTCGAACGCATCCATTTCAGCGACCGACAGAACGGATTCATGCAGCAGGCGGCGCCCGGTGATCGGGTTCAACGGAGGTTGCGGTTGCGCACCCGAAGCATCGATGAGTGTGAATTCCAACTCGGTCGCCGCAACGACCGACCAACCGCGTTTGGCATAACGGTCAAGAATAGCAGACAGAGCGTGGCGCGGATCACCCGCAAACGGGGTACCTGCATCGTCATACAAGCTCATCGGAACCAGCGCCGTTTCTTTCGGAAGCCAGGGCACAGGCACCGGGCCCCGGTCGGTTGGGCGCAGCACGCCATCCGCATCGCCGGTTTCAAACACCAGCGGGCTGCCGTGAATGTCCGCGCCCCAGAGATCGACATTGAGCGCCGAGAACGGCATGCGCACGGCGCCTTTCTCCAGCTTGCCCGCATACTCAGGGGGCACGCGTTTGCCCCGCATCTGACCGTTCAGGTCACATGCAGTCACGCGAAAACTGTGCAAGGCGCTCAGGTCCATTGGGGGCTCCGTCAATTCTGTTTCCCCGTGATGTACTTCAATGGATCAGATTTGTCACCAAATTTGATCAAATTTTGATATTTGGGACAGATGTGACTGCTCGGCATAGTTTTTGGGCGAGTACGAAATTGGTCTTGCTGACAAAGCTCGCGCCTTGCGTTTCCTTCAGTGAAAACATCACGGAAACATCTGTTAAGCCATTGATCATATTATCCAATGGCGTTGTCTGCGGCAAGTCAGGGAGCGGCTGGATATTCCCAGTGTTGAAAGCGCGGCGATCGGATTTGATACGACGTCCGAACCCGCAAATCAGCTTCGTTTGCCCAGTCCTCAAGAATTGGCTTATTTTGGCGATTTTTCTATGATAGCTGCGGGTTTCGTATTCTTGAGGATGGTTGAGTTGACTGCACGTGGAAGAGATAATATTCAACACCATGCTACTCTGAGCATTGCCCCCATGATGGATTGGACCGACCGCCACTGTCGGTATTTTCATCGGCGGCTTAGCACGGAAACCTTGCTGTATACCGAGATGGTAACGGCACCGGCGCTTGTCCGAGGAGGGGCGCTGCATCTGTTGGATCATTCACCGCAGGAACATCCCGTGGCTTTACAGCTGGGCGGGTCCGATCCAGAGGAGCTGGCGCAAGCGGCGAGATTGGGTGCAGATGCAGGATATGATGAGATCAATCTGAACTGTGGATGCCCGTCGGACAGGGTGCAGTCTGGTACTTTCGGGGCGGTTCTGATGAAAGATCCGGCGCGGGTTGCAGAATGCGTCGCAGCAATGCGCGAAGCGGCGAATGTAGATGTCACGGTCAAATGCCGCATCGGTGTGGATGACCAAGAGCCCGAAGAAGTTCTGCCTGCGTTTCTTGAGCAGATCAGTGCGGCGGGCTGTCAAAGAGTAACGATCCATGCGCGCAAGGCGTGGTTGCAGGGGCTGAGCCCTAAGGAAAACCGCGATGTTCCACCGCTTGATTATGACCTTGTGCATCGGATGAAAGCCGCGTTTGCGGATCTGCATATATCGATCAATGGTGGTATCGCCAGCTTGGATGAAGCAGCAACACATCTGGACGCGGGTCTTGACGGTGTCATGATTGGTCGGGCGGCCTATCATCAGCCCGGTGATATCCTGGCAGATGCCGACTGGCGCATCTTTGGCGTTGGAACCGTTCGCGATCCGCTGACGGTTGTTCAAGAAATGGTGCCCTATATTGAAAGGCACCTTGCCAATGGCGGGCGTTTGCACCAGATCACGCGGCATATGCTGGGTCTCTTTGCGGGGCGCCCTGGTGCGCGGGCATGGCGGCGCGCCTTGTCCGAAGGGGCCGTGCATGAAGGGGCCGGGCCAGAAGTCATGCTACAGGCCCTGGACCATATTGCGCCGATGGTCGAGGTTTAAACGGCAAGGGGGGGACGATGCCCGAGACAATGTTGCTGGCCCAGATGATGGGCCTTTTGCTTGTGATCGGTGCGCTGGCCGGTGTGCTTGCCGGGCTGTTGGGAGTGGGAGGCGGTATCGTTCTGGTCCCCGCGTTCTTCTATGCGTTTCAGACGCTTGGCTATGGCGGCCCGCAACTGATGCAGCTTTGTCTGGCGACGTCGCTGGCCACGATCATTGTAACGTCGATGCGGTCTGTTCTAGCCCACAACAAGAAGGGTGCCGTGGATTGGGATATCCTGCGCGGTTGGGGTCCGGGTATTGTCGTCGGCGCAATTGTCGGAGTGCTGGTCGCATCGGCGCTGCGGACCGAGGCCTTGCAGGCACTGTTCGGAATTCTGGGCATGGTGATCGGTGCCTATCTTGGGTTGGGTCGCGCAGAATGGCGGTTGGGCGACGCAATGCCCAACGGAATCAAGCGGGCCGTCCTGTCCCCTCTGGTCGGGTTTCTTTCCGTTCTGATGGGCATCGGAGGAGGCAGTTTCGGTGTGCCGCTGATGAGCCTCTATAACACCCCTATCCACCGCGCGGTCGCGACCGCGGCCGGGTTTGGCGTGATCATCGCCGTACCCTCGGTCATTGGGTTCTTGTTTGTAGATATCGCGCCCGAGCATCGCCCCCCGTTGACCATTGGCGCGGTTAATCTTGTGTCCTTCGGGATCGTTGTCGCAATGACTATGATCACCGCGCCCTGGGGGGTAAAGCTGGCCCATGCGATGGACCCAAAACCGTTGAAACGTGTCTTCGCCGTGTTCCTAACGCTGGTCGCGCTGAACATGCTGCGCAAGGCCGTGGGCTTATGAGCGATTTTTCTGCCCGGGGCTGGGTGAAATTCCCGTATGATCCGGTTTTGGCCGAATGGGTGAACCACGCTTTGCCTGCCGCACGGGCGTCGACAACGGACCCGGCCCACGCGGAATGGTTGGATTGCGAAGGTACGTGGTTCATCGGTGTCGACGCACTATCCAATGACACGAAGGGCAGGGTCGGGCAGTCCGGGCCTCTGACCGGAAAGGCCATGGTGTTCATCGACAAACACTTTGGAGATTTACCGCTGCACAAGGGGCAGGTTTCGGTTGTTTATCCGGGTTATCCGCGCCCGCGCCGGGGCGAGAATGAAGCGGCCACCCGGTACCGTCGAAACAGGGATGCGGCCCATGTGGACGGTTTGCGCCCGACAGGGCAGGATCGCCGCCGCCGGGTTGATGAACCTCATGCCTGGATTCTGGGCATTCCACTGACTGAGGCCAGCTCAGACGCGTCTCCGATGGTGGTGTGGGACGGCAGTCATGACATTCTGCGGACCGCGTTCAGGCAGGCGCTTGAAGGGATGCCACCTGAGGTCCTGCACGAAGTAGACATAACCGACATCTACCAATCCGCCCGTCGCGAGGTGTTTGCGACCTGCCCAAGGATCGAGTTGCCTGCAAAGCCGGGAGAGGCCTATTTGCTTCACCGCCATTGCCTGCACGGCGTTGCTCCTTGGGCCGAAGGGGCGACGGCGGAGCAGGATGGTCGAATGATCGCCTATTTCCGCCCCGAATGCGCCGGTGGAGTAGCCGAATGGATCGAATCCGCCTAACGTCCTGTCATTATTTGGCTTTGGAGGTTTTGACCGATGATGACGGTTCATACGAATTCTGACGGTGCACTCATAGAAGTCGAGTTGTCGGGGCAAGTGACCAGCGCCGATTACACCAATACTCTGGTTCCCGCCATCGAGTCTGCGCTAACGGAACACGACACGGTTCGGCTACTGGCGATCATACAACCTGAATTCCAGGGGTATGATCTGGGCGCAGCCTGGTCCGACACCAAGCTGGGGTTAAGCCATTGGCGCGGTTTCGACCGGATCGCAGTTGTTGCTGATCAGGGTTGGGTGCAGACAAGCGTTCGTCTGGCGGCCCCCATCCTGCCCTGTCCGGTTCAGGTGTTTGATCTGGCCGAGCTTGAGGCGGCCCGACGCTGGATGCGCGAGTCCCTTGGGTCGATCCACGTGACTGACCTGAGCGGTCCATGTGTTCAGATCAGCCTATTGGGCAAGCTGGACCCTGAATGGTACAAACAGGCAGAACGTGATCTGGATGCAGTGTTACAGGACCGGCTAGGGTTTCGCCTGCTGATAGACCTCAGGGAGTTTGACGGCTGGCAAGGGCTGTCAGCGCTTGCGGCGCATTTTCGGTTGGCCAGCCGACATATCGGACAACTGGACCGAGCTGCCATCGTTGGGGACAAAAGCTGGCAGCGCATGGCGCAGAAGGTCGCCAGCCATGTGTTAGGGACCCGGACACAGTTTTTCCCGTCCGAAGAGTACGAGAACGCCAGGGCTTGGCTTGCCGCCGGATAAAACCTTCGACTGTGGAACGCCTGAGCAGGCAACACCCAATCGGTCAAGGTCGTGATGCAGCCTCAAATCCGGTCGTGCGATGTCAGGCATGATTCGACTGCTGACGGCGGGTTTCCCGCAGCTTCGGCCCCAGCTTTCCCAGTCCCGGCAAAGTCGGGTCGAATAGTGACGTTAGGAAATTATGTGCTTTTGAGAGTTTTTCTTGATTGAGGCGTCAAAAACGATCAAAGGCCGCGTGTTTTCCCCTACTTGTGACGGGAAATACCTTTAGCCACACCCTGTCGCTGCGGGTTACCACTCACGTTGAACCTCAATGTTCAAGAGCTAGACCCCCTCGGAGCTCGAACTCGACCCGCAGTGGCACGGTTACTGGAAACGGGACGTCCGCAATGCCACTTAAGACTTTGATCGGAAGACTCACTAATACAAGAAAGACCAAACGTGCAGCTGACGTGCTGCAATCGGAATGCGCGCGCAATGATGATCGGCGGCCCAAAACCAGCCAATCCGAGATTGCGCTTCTGTTTCAGAAAGAACTGCGTGGCACCGCGCCGAACACACCTATCCAGAGACGGGTCACACAGCCGCCAGAAATGTCATCAAAACGTATTCACTGATCGATCAGGAGCCATTCATACGAGCGGCACGCCCGCCGCGCCGCTTGCTGAGTCGCGGTTTACGAGACGGCAGGTCGTTCATGATTTCAGCGCGTTCGCTGCTGTCCATCCTGGACCAGCGAGAAATCTCGTCAATCGTGCGGTAACATCCGGTGCAGATGCGCTCGGCCGGATGGACAACACAAATCTGGACACAAGGGCTTTCGACCTCATTGCGCTTCCAAACCATATTCGTCATCGATCGGTCTCCGACCTGTTACAAAAAGCGCAGTCTGTCCAGTGCTCCCTGCAAGATATAACCTGCTGCAACGTGATCAATAACCTGTCCGCGACGTTTTCGTGACGTATCCGCCTCAAGCAGTGCTTTTTCTGCCGCAACCGTACTCAGCCGTTCATCCCAGAATCCGATTGGTAAATCCGTCAGACGGGACAGGTTTCGCGCAAATGCCCGCGTAGACTGGCAGCGCGGACCCTCTGTGCCGTCCATGTTTTTGGGAAGACCCAACAGGATGCCGCCAATCTCGCGATCCGTAGCAATTTCGATCAATCGGGCGGAATCGAGTGTGAATTTCTTGCGCCTTACGGTCTCCAACGGGCTGGCCACGCCCCGCATCCGGTCGGAAACCGCGACGCCGATGGTCTTTTCACCCAGATCCAGCCCCATCAGCGCTTGCATCGGGGGCAGCGCATTGGCGAAGTCTTCGAAAACGTCGTGGATCATTGCGCAATCCCGGCCTGGAGGGCCGCGGCATCAATGATCTGCAACGCCTCGGTGTTTCCGGCAAACACCTCCAGCGCCTCATTGTGGATATCCATGGCCCGTTGGCCCTGGCCCAGAACACCCAGAGCGGCGATCAGACGAGCCCATTCTTCGGGCGCGCCGCCTTCCGTCGCCAGGCGGTCGGATAACTGATCCACCATTCCCTGAATCATCTGTTGCCGTTCCTCCGGGCTCATTTCCGCTGCTGCAGCCATGTCTTCGCGACTTGGACCAGACGGCGCGCTCAGGTCCGGTGGATTGAAAACCCCTGCCCGAAAGGCCAACTCATCAATCTGATCCCGGATCGCCCCCGCCCACGGCGCGCCTGCCGGGGCTTCCCTCAGCGTTTCGACCCAAATGCGGTAGGCAAGGTCCGGTCGACCTGTCTGAACCAGCATTTGCCCCCAATAATATCGGGCCGGGCCGTGATGGGGATCGCGATTCAAAGCTTCGGCAAGGGCTTTTTCAGCTTCGGGCGACACATATCCGCCCGCAGCCAGGATCATCATCTCGGCAAAATCCGCGTAGTGCTCGGCTGTGGCTGCGTCGCCTGACAGTTCGATCACCCTTTGTTGCGCGGTATATCCATCCTTGAAGTTCCCCGAATTGGTCTCATGCTGCGCCAAAAGCATTTGCCCTTGCAAATCATCCGGGCGGGCCGCAACGGTCTCTCGCAACTGCTTGAGAAGAGACGCGTAATTTTCGTCAAGATGCGCCGTTTGAGGTGGGGTCGCCAGCTCTTCTGCGGCGCTCTGGGACGGACGATTGGCGCGCACCTCCTCGGCCAGTTCCAGCCGCGCGGTCAGGGGCATGTCGGGCAACCCGACGGCACCAATACGATGATACATCGCCATCGCGCCCCCAATGATGATCAGCATGACAACCGGGATCGTCACAATCGAGACGGTCCGCGATGGCCCAGCACCCGAGCCACCCTTTTTCATCTGTTCATCAGCGGCAAGAATTCGTCGAGAGATTTCGGTGCGGACCCGTTCCGCATCGGCCTCACCAATCACCCCGCGCGCCAGATCCCGGTCCACACCGGACAGCTGTTCGCGATACACACGCAGATCGTAAGCCGCCGCAGGTTCATCCCCACGGCGTTTACGCAGCAGTGTGAAACTCAAAAACACCGCGATCAACAGCGCGACAAGAAAAATCAGAACCCAGAACGTCATGGTCCCTCCGAAGATGCTGTCCTGACTTAGACCTGTGCGACGTCCAACAAAAGGGACAAATGGCCGCGAATGAACGACATGTCGCAATAGTGCGATATTGCGGCGTTGCGCGGCGCGGTTAAACTGTCGCCGCGCGGCATATCTGCGCGCAATCACCGAACCGGATGGATTCGCTTATGAAACACTACTCAGCCTTTGCTGTCGCGCGGGAGGCCCTGCGCTATCACACCGGATGGGAACGCGCTTGGCGTTCGCCCGAGCCCAAGAAACGTTATGACGTCATCATCATCGGTGCTGGCGGGCATGGTCTTGCGACCGCGTATTACCTTGGCAAGAACTACGGCATTCAGAATGTCGCGGTGATCGAAAAAGGCTGGCTGGGTGGTGGCAACACAGGTCGAAACACAACGATCATCCGCTCGAATTACCTGCAGGACCCTTCGGCGGCGATCTATGAAAAGGCGCGTGGCCTATACGAGGATCTGAGCCAGGATCTGAACTACAACATCATGTTCAGCCCGCGTGGCGTGATGATGCTGGCGCAGACCCAGCACGAGATTCGCGGTTACCAGCGAACCGCACACGCTAACGCCCTGCAGGGTGTAAAGACCGAATGGATCACCCCCGAACGTGTCAAGGAACTGGTGCCAATCATCAACCTGGACGGCCCCCGCTATCCGGTTCTAGGGGCGCTGTGGCAGGAACGCGGCGGTACTGCCCGTCACGATGCCGTCGCGTGGGGCTATGCGCGCGCCTGTTCAGCCATGGGTATGGACATCATCCAGCAATGCGAAGTCACGGGTGTCCGATCTCAGGATGGCCGTGTCGTCGGCGTAGACACCACCAAGGGTGCCATCGATTGTGACAAGCTGGGTATCGTCGTTGCGGGCCACTCCGGTCAACTGGCCGAGATGGCGGGCTTCCGCCTCCCGCTGGAAGCCATTGCATTGCAGGCGCTGGTATCCGAGCCGATCAAACCCTGCATGGATGTGGTTGTCATGGCCAATACCGTGCACGGCTACATGTCGCAGTCCGACAAGGGCGAGATGGTGATCGGGGGGGGGACCGACGGGTTCAACAACTTCACCCAGCGCGGCAGTTTCCATCATATCGAGGAAACCGTCCGCGCCCTCGTCGAAACCTTCCCGATGATTTCACGCCTCAAGATGCTGCGCCAATGGGGCGGTATCGTCGACATGACCGGTGACCGCTCACCTATCCTGTCGAAAACTCCGCTGGGCGGGTGCTTTATCAACTGCGGCTGGGGCACCGGCGGTTTCAAGGCGATTCCCGGGTCCGGCTGGGGCATGGCACAGCTGATGGCCACAGGTCATTCGCCGTTGACCGAGGCCTTCTCGCTGGACCGCTTCAAGGAAGGCCGCTTCATCGACGAAAGCGTGGCCGCCGGGGTGGCACACTGAAGGTGGTTCCGAGGTTGCCAAATAACAGAATTCCGGTTGGCCGCTGCGCCAACCAACCGCCAAAAGGATGACAACATGCTGATCCTGAATTGCCCTTACTGCGGCGTTGATGCCGAAGAAACCGAACTGGCCGCCGGTGGCGAGGCGCATCTGAAGCGTTTTGGTCCCGGCTCGTCGGATGACGAGTTCCACGACTACTTGTTCATGCGCGAAAACCCTAAGGGCGTGCACTTTGAACGCTGGCGCCATGCCAATGGCTGCGGCAAGTGGTTTCATGCGGCACGCTGCACAAGCACGCTGGAAGTGTTCGGCACTTACACGGCTCAGACCTCTGAGCCGCCGCAGGACATCAAAGAGGCCATCGCCGCAAAGCGCCCTGGATGGACCTGGAGAGAGTTCTCCTGATGCTTCATCTTTTCAAAGATACTCCCGCCGGAGGCTCCGACGCCTCCACCCGCGAAAGGTCCGCACAATGAGCACCCGTCTCGCAAAACAAGGCCGGCTGATTGATCGGTCGAAAAAGGTCACGTTTACCTTCAATGGAACTTCGATGCAGGGCTATGAGGGCGACACGCTTGCCTCGGCACTGCTGGCCAACGATCAGATGATGATGGGCCGGTCGTTCAAGTACCACCGCCCCCGCGGTGTCGTTGCAAGCGGCGCCGAAGAGCCGAACGCCCTGGTCGGGCTGGGGCAGGGCAACCGGTTTGAACCGAACCAGCGCGCCACCACGACCGAGTTGTTCAACGGTCTGACTGCGATTTCGCAAAACCATTGGCCTAACTTGGACTTTGATATTGGGGCAGTGAATACAGCCTTTGCCCGGTTCCTGCCGGCTGGCTTCTACTACAAGATGTTTATCCACCCCAAACCGTTCTGGAAGCATGTCTACGAGCCGTTCATCCGTCAGTCTGCCGGTCTGGGCAAAGCGCCCGACAAGGACAGCCGCGATGCCGATACCTATGAGCACTTCTATGCCTTCACCGATGTTCTGGTCATCGGTGGCGGCGTGGCTGGCCTACAGGCGGCAAAGGCGGCAGCAGCTTCGGGTGCCAAGGTTCTGCTGATTGAGCAGAGCGCACATTGGGGCGGTCGCGCTCCGGTTGACGGCGGCACGGTCAATGATGAGCCTGTGGATAAGTTCGTGGAGCAATTGGTTTCCGAACTCGAAACAATGGACAACGTCACCATGCGCTCCCGCTGCATGGGTGCGGGCGTATATGACCATGGTTACGTGCTGGGCTATGAACGCCTGACAGACCACACGCCGGGCGTGCAAGGCCCGCGCCACCGCCTCTGGCGTATCCGTGCCAAGCAAATTGTGACTGCAACCGGCGCAATTGAACGCCCGTTGTCCTTTGCTGGTAACGATGTTCCGGGTGTGATGCTGGCTTCTGCCATGCGCGATTATGCCGTGAACTGGGGTGTCACCCCGGGCGAGCGTGTCATCGTCGCCACCAACAATGACGACGCCTATCGCACCGCGATTACGCTGAAGCAAGCGGGTGTGGATGTTTTGCGTATTGTTGACGCGCGGGCAACGGCTGGACCTCTGGCAGAGGAAGCCCGCCAGTTGGGGATCCGCGTTGATCCGGGCAAGGCCATTGCCAAGGTCAAGGGCGGCAAGCGCGTCAAAAAAGTCGCCATCTGCAACCAGGAAGGTGTTGGCGGCGCACGTGAAGAGGTTGAAGCAGATGCAGTGGCCATGTCGGGCGGCTGGTCGCCGGTCGTTCATATGTGGTCTCATTGCGGTGGCAAGCTGACCTGGGATGACGCGAATGCCTTTTTCCGCCCCGATCCCTCGCGCCCGCCGCTGGGCGCAAACGGTGAGGGCTTTGTTCTGGCCGCCGGGGCATCGAATGGTGCGTTGGCGCTGGGCGATGTTCTGACCGACGCCCACACGGCGGGAAAAGCCGCAGCCAAGGCCGCAGGGTTCAAGCCAAAAAACATCAAGGCTCCTGTTGGCGAAACCACTGCAGAAGCTCCTATGGAGGCTGTCTGGCTGATGCCAGCAAACGCAGAAATCCAGCTGCGCATGAAATCCTGGCTCGACTTCCAGAATGACGTCAAAGTCTCGGACGTCCAACTGGCTGCGCGCGAGGGCTATGAGAGCGTTGAGCACACCAAGCGTTACACCACACTTGGTATGGCGACGGATCAGGGTAAGTTGAGCAACATCAATGGCTTGGCAATTCTTGCTGATGCGTTGGAGTCCGAAATCCCGAAGGTCGGCACCACGACCTTCCGCCCGCCTTATACACCCATCTCGATGGGCGCAATCGGCGGTGAAGCGCGGGGTGAAGTGTTCCAGCCGATCCGACAGACACCAATGCACAACTGGCACGACAAGAACGGCGCCGATTGGGAGCCGGTCGGCCACTGGCGCCGGACCTACGCCTATGTCCGTCCCGGTGAATCCGTGCATGACGCCGTGAACCGTGAGGTGAAGAACACCCGCGAAAACCTTGGCCTGCTGGACGCCTCGACGTTGGGCAAGCTGATCGTCAAAGGCCCTGACGCAGGCAAGTTTCTGGACATGTTGTACACCAACATGATGTCCACGCTGAAGGTCGGAAAATGCCGCTATGGCCTGATGTGCTCGGAAAACGGCTTTCTGATCGACGACGGCGTGGTCGCACGCATCGATGAGGACACATGGCTGTGCCACACCACCACCGGCGGTGCCGAGCGTATCCATGGTCACATGGAAGAATGGCTACAAACCGAATGGTGGGACTGGAAAGTCTATGTCGCCAACGTGACCGAGCAATATGCTCAGGTCGCTGTAGTCGGCCCAAACGCCCGCAAGGTTCTAGAAAAGTTGGGCGGCATGGACGTCAGCCGCGAGACGCTGCCCTTTATGGAATGGCGAGATGGCAAGATCGGCGTGTTCGACTGCCGCGCCTATCGCATCTCGTTCTCGGGCGAGTTGTCCTACGAGATCGCCGTTCCCGCCTCGCAGGGTCAGGCGTTCTGGGATGCCCTGATGGAAGCAGGCAAGGAATTCGGTGTGATGCCTTACGGCACCGAATGTCTGCACATTCTTCGGGCCGAGAAGGGCTTTATCATGATCGGCGACGAAACCGACGGCACCGTGATCCCGCAGGATCTGGGGCTCCACTGGGCACTGTCGAAAAAGAAAGAAGACTACCTTGGCAAACGCGCCCATTCGCGCAGCCATATGGCCGACCCAGAGCGTTGGAAACTGGTCGGGCTTGAGACTGTGGATGGTTCTGTTCTGCCTGATGGCGCATATGCAGTGGGCGAGGGTGTGAATGCCAATGGTCAGCGCAACATGATCGGGCGTGTCACTTCGACCTATTTCTCAGCGAACCTTGGCAAAGGGATCGCTATGGGCCTGATCAAGCACGGCCCCGACCGGATGGGTGAAATCGTCGAGTTCCCGGGCACCGACGGCAAAACGTACAAAGCCAAGATCGTGGACCCGATCTTCTTCGACAAGGACGGGGAGAAGCAGAATGTCTGAACCCATCAGCGCACTGAACCACGCCAGCTATGATGGCATCGCTAATGTCAGGGAATGTGGCCTGCAAGGCATGATCACCCTGCGCGGCGACTTGTCCGACAAAAGCCTCGCCAAGGCCGTCAAGGACGCGACTGGGCAGAATGTGCCCGGTCAGCGCGCGGCGCTGGTCAGCGGCGATACCGGCGTATGCTGGATGTCACCAGACGAGCTGCTGGTGCTGGTCCCTTATGCCGAGGTCGAGGCCAAACTGGCCGCAATGATCAAAGCTTTGGGAAAAACTCACGCACTGGCCGTCAACGTCTCGGATGCCCGCGCGGTCTTCACGATATCAGGCGCCAGCGCACGAGAAGTGTTGGGCAAAGTCGCTCCGGTTGATCTGTCGACCGAGGCCTTCCAACCCGGCCAAATCCGCCGCTCGCGCCTGGCGCAAGTGGCAGGTGCGTTCTGGATGGACGATGCCGAAACCTTCCGCGTGGTCTGCTTCCGTTCGGCTGCGGATTACGTTTTCAAACTGCTGAAGGTTGCGGCGCAACCGGGCAGTGAGGTTGGCGTTTACTGACCAAAACTATTGCGCGTTAGAATTGAACCGTTCGCGATATGCGGGCGGTTTTTTCACGCTTACAGCCTACCATACAAAATCTGTAAGTTAGTGCTTTCCGTTGGTTCAGTGTTGAATTTGTGAGCGTCACACTCATAATCAGAGAAAGTTAACTAAAACTCGCGTATTGCATGTGGACAGCCTGAACTCTAAGTGTTTTAAAGCTAATCAAAAAAGTATACAGGAATTTGACGTTTAATGAATTTTATCAAGGCAGTCGCATTTTGCGCCTCGATCGTTATTGCATTCCCCGCAGTTGCTATTTCCGAAAAGTACAAAGAAAGCTTTGAATGAAATTTTGGCAAAGGTATTGCTAATCGCCCGACCCCTGAGCGCGTGGTCTTCTCAATAGATAGGCTTGGCCGTTCAGCGTTGTTGCAGGAAGTAGACATCCCCAAGATTGACACCAAGTTCAGCACTGGTGAAGTGAAACGCGACTCCCCAAAAGTGCTTTTGATTGGATGGGGCGCACAGAATTATGTTTATACAGCCAGTGGGCGAACATACGCGACGAATGAATCGCGATACGATGCGATTGACCTGCTAAATTTAACATTTACGCTGAATCTGAATCGGAACACAATGAAAGCCATTGTTAAGTCTACCTCCACTTCCAGCTACCTGCCACGTGACGGCTTTGCGAAAGGCAAATGCAAAGTAATCGTGGTACCGGCCTCTTGAAACGTGGGATTGGTATGATGAAGCTTTCTGTTTTTGTTCTGATCGCCGGGATGTTTGCGGCGACTGCGCAGGCTGATGTCAAGAACTACGCATGTGATCTCCATAGCATTGAAGGAAGGGGATGGATTCCTCCCAAGGTTTATCTGAGTGTGGATAGCGAAAACAAACGCGCCCGAGCTTTCGATGGTGCAATACGCGCTTCGAATGAACTAGCAGGCATTTCCCCAGAAACCCCGGCTAACACGAAATTCAAAGTAACGCGAAATGGTGAATATCGTTTATCTTGGCACTTGACCCTACAGGCTAAATCGTCGGGTAGCTACAGGGTTGCTTACACGGCAACATTCGATCCCAATACCAGCAACTTAAAGCTCCGCGCCAGTTTCCCGCAAGCGAACGCGTCAAACCGACCAAGCGGCAGCGGGGCGTGTAAGCCCGTCTCGTCGCCGAGTTTGTACTGAGAGGCAGATCGGTTGAATCTCTGTTCGAGGGTTTCAACCGGTTAGCAAAAAAGTTTTGAACCCGGAGAGTGCGGAGGCGTCGGTAAAGCACTGTGATCCGGTTCCGGTCGCTTCACTGGTTCGGCAGGTTGGGTAAAATGTAAGAAGCTCTGCCAATTCCTCCATACGATCCAACCGCGTCTTCGAATCCAACAGTCCCGCATGTGTTGAAAGATAAAGGGCTGGGCGCTGTTCCTTCAGCCATGGCACCAGCGTCGGCAGCACGGAAAATTCGGCGCCTTCGATATCCATCTTCACCAAAGACACGGCGGACAGATCGTTCACTGCGGCGAACTGATCCCAGGCAATCGTCAGGGTATCGGTTCCGTGCGCGCCGTCGTGCAGAAGGGAGCTGGTAGAATCTCCGGGCTCTCCACGAACCGAGGCCATGCGGGCGACACCGAACTTATCCGACAGTGCGACACCCAAAGCGGAAACGTTATGAATGTCATTCAGGTCGAGGTTCCAAGCCAGGTAGCGGAACGCTGTGGGGTCGGGCTCAAAGCACCAGACATGGCGTGCCTTACGCGCACCATAAAGAACTGTGGGCCCGATCCATGCGCCGATATCCAAGTAATCGTTTTCAGGCGAGAGATACTGGTCCATCACGGCAAAGGTTTCAGGCTCCCACTGGCCAGTGGAGGCTTTACGCCAGAACTTTGAATGATAAGGGTCCAGACGAAACGGCTCGCCGTTCAGGTTGCCCGCATAGTAACCGCGGGCGCGGTAGAACATCTTGCGCGCCTGTGTCAGCATCGCCTGCCTCCGGGTTTTCTTGTCTCGGCCCTTGACCTGCGGCGGCTGCCAAAGCATTTAACCTTGGGAACCGCAACTCAAATTTAAACAGGGGGCCGACATGGCTTTTGAACTTCCTGATCTTCCTTATGCACATGACGCGCTGGCAGCCAAGGGTATGTCCGCGGAAACACTGGAATATCACCACGATCTGCACCACAAAGCCTATGTCGACAATGGCAACAAGCTGATCGCTGGCACCGAATGGGACGGCAAGTCGCTGGAAGAGATCATCGTTGGCACCTACGACGCAAATGCCGTCGCGCAGAACGGTATCTTTAACAACATCAGCCAGCTGTGGAACCACAACCAATTCTGGGAAATGATGGGCCCCGGCGACAACGCCATGCCCGGTGAGCTTGAGAAAGCTCTGACCGAAAGCTTTGGTTCGGTTGACGAATTCAAATCGCAGTTCAGTGCGGCAGGTGCCGGTCAGTTCGGCTCGGGCTGGGCGTGGCTGGTCAAGAACGCCGACGGCTCGTTGGCTGTGACCAAGACCGAGAATGGTGTGAATCCACTGTGCTTTGGCCAAACCACTCTGCTGGGTTGTGACGTTTGGGAACACTCATACTACATCGACTTCCGCAACAAGCGTCCGGCTTACCTGTCGAACTTCCTCGACAATCTGGTGAACTGGGAAAACGTCGCGTCGCGGATGTAAACCATTGAACCGACGCTGGTTTATCAAGGGCCTGCTGGCGGTGACGCTGGCAGGCCTAATCACATCAGTCTACGGGTTTTTCATCGAACCCGCCCTACGGCTGCGCGTGCGAAAATGGCGCGTCCGCCGAGAGGATTGGACAGCGCCACCGCTCAGGATTGCCGTGCTGGCCGATTTGCATCTGGGCGAGCCTTTGGTCGGGCTGGACCGAATAAAACAGGTGGTACGGCGCACGAATGCGCTTGCGCCGGATATGATCCTGCTTCTGGGTGATTTCTTCGCAAGCCACAAAGGCGTTTTACGTCCTGTCGAAATGAACGATCTGGCACCGGTTCTTGCTAAGCTTGAGGCCAAGAACGGTGTCTTTGCGGTACTTGGCAATCACGACTGGTGGGATGACCGGCAGGCGCAGCGCCGTGGTGCTGGCCCCAACCGATATGTCGATGCGCTGGAACAGAGCGGAATTACGGTTTTGTCGAATGCCGCCATCAAGCTAGAAGCTTTTGGTATCTGGTTGGCGGGTCTTGAAGATCAGCTTGCGATCTGGCGTAACGGTAAACCGGAGGGGCTGGATGATCTGTCGGGGACACTGGCGCAAATCACCGACGACGCCCCGGTTGTGATGATGGCGCATGAACCCGACATCTTCCCTCAAGTGCCCGACAGGGTGGCCTTGACGCTGTCCGGTCATACGCATGGCGGTCAGATCCGCCTGTTTAGCTGGTCGCCGATCGTGCCCTCTAAATACGGCAACAGATATACCTATGGGCATGTGCGCGAAGGTGGGCGGGACCTGGTTGTTTCCGGCGGTATCGGATGTTCCATCCTTCCGGTTCGCTTTGGTGTGACCCCCGAGATCACGGTCATCGAATTGTCTGCCTAAAGGCTTGAGGCTTCGCCAAATCGACCAGCCCCATTTCTTACCCGCATATGTGCGGCAACGATGCACCGCAGCGTTCGGTCAAACACCTACGCGACCTGCCGGGTTTACCTCAGCTTGTCGCGCAGGGCTGTCATCGCTGTCTCCGCATCCTCAGCCCAGCTAACAAAGTCGCCCAGTGACCGATCTGCAAATCCTTGGCCGATCACCTGGTGCAACAGGGTTTTCAACGCGTCCCAATAGCCGTTCACATTGACGATCACGATGGGTTTGTCGTGCAAGCCCAGCTGCCGCCAGGTCAGCGCTTCAAACAGCTCGTCCAGTGATCCTGGCCCACCGGGCAGGACAACAACGGCGTCAGAATTCATGATCATGACCTTTTTCCGCTCGTGCATTGTTTCGGTGATCACGAAATGGGTCAGGTCGGTCTTGCCGACCTCTCGTTTGACCAGGTGTACCGGAATGACGCCAAAGGTCTCGCCACCGGCCTGTTGCGCGGCACGAGCAACTTCACCCATCAGCCCGACATCCCCAGCGCCATAAACAAGTCGCCAGCCTTCCTGTGCAAGCAGGTTTCCAAACTGTCGTGCGGTTTCAGAATAAGCCTTCTCGGCCCCATTGCGTGACCCGCAATACACACAGACGGATTTCTGAGACATGAAAGAGAGGCTCCGGGGTTGTGTCAGAGGTTTTGACCCGTGATAGCGGGATTGATAGATTGGCTCAACTGTCCGCTGGAAGGCTTTTGAAGACAAAGCTTTTGTACGGTGGGGTGAAAGGAAAACAATGGACGCCAAATCGGGAAACGGAAGCTCGGGCAATTTTGTCTGGGGTGTGATTGCGGGCCTGGTTGCCGTGCTGGGCGTTGGGGGTGTGTATCTGTCCGGCGCTTTCACCAAAGCGCCAGAGCCTGAGGCGGGCGCACCGCAGGAACCCGCATCTGTTGCGGCCACACAGCCGCAGGAACAAGCGGCCGAAGCGCCCGCGGAAACCACCACAACAGAACCAGCTGAGCAGGCCGCCGTAACACCGGATGCGGCACCAACCGTTGAACCCGCTGAAGATACGGCTGCGGCAACAGATGTGGTTCCAGACACAGAACCTGCAGCGGCCCCGACGGAAGAGAATGCAACGGCACCCGTGGCCCCCCCGGTTTTGGATCAGATTTTTGTTGAAGCAGACGGAACGGCGCTTTTGTCAGGTGACGCCGAGCCGGGCAGCCAGATTGAGGTTCTGCTGAACGGTGAAACCGTGCACACATTCACGGTGGACAGCAGCGGGCAATTCGCCGAGTTTGTCTCGATCCCCTTCAGCGATGCCGCGCGGGGGCTAGTCCTGCACAGCAAAAGCAGCGGGCAAACAACCCGGTCTGATGACTATCTGATCGCCGCCCTGCCCAAGCCGGTCGAGGAAGAGCCGGTTGCGCAGCAAACTGATGCTGCCGATCAGGGCGAAACAGCCGAGAGTGATGAACAAATAGCCGCTGCAGTGGTCGACCCAGAGACCGAAACTCCTGCTGAGACCGAAACATCAGACCCTGTAGCGACCGCGCCGGATACCGGCGAAACGCAGGTTGCCGACGAAGCAGTAGAGACAACTGAAACTGGTCAGCAGATCGCGGTACTGCGGTCGGGCGAAGAAGGCGTTGAGCTCGTGCAGCCGCCCGTGGTTCGGGATACCCCGCCGGAACAGGTCGCGCTGGATACCATCGGGTATTCTGAAACCGGTGATGTCCAGTTGACCGGGCGAGTACAGGACGGCGCGGCCATCAGGGTGTATCTGGACAATCGTCTTGTTGCCGACCTCGCTCCGGAACAGGATGGATCCTGGCGGAGTGATCTGGACGGCATCGACCCCGGTGTTTACACGTTGCGTGTTGACGCGGTGAACACGGACGGGAAGGTCCTCAGCCGGGTCGAAACCCCCTTCAAGCGCGAGCCTGTTGAAGTTTTGGAAGCAGCATCAGGTGGCGGTGACGGAACGGCGGCGCAGGACACCCCGGCAATCCGGTCGGTCACTGTGCAGCGGGGAGACACGCTGTGGGCGATCTCGCGTGACCGCTTTGGTGATGGCATCCTGTATGTGCGCCTGTTCGAAGCCAACCGCGACTTGATCCGTGACCCGGATCTGATCTATCCGGGGCAAATCTTTACGATACCGGAATAATCAACGCGCTGGCCCGTCGCGGGCCAGAGCCTTTCTCTGACCGCAGACAAGGTACGTGATGAGACGAACATCTCCGATGGCCTCGAATGACGGGGTGCAGAGCGGCGGGCGCAGTTCAGGCTGGCGCACAATCCGCAAGGTTGCGCCCTACCTCTGGCCGCAGGACGAGGTTTGGGTAAAGCGCCGCGTGGTTATTGCCATGGCGATGCTGGTTCTGGCCAAACTGATCGCGGTTTATACACCGATCCTTTACAAAGGCGCCGTTGACTCATTGGCAGGTGAAGGCGTGCCGCCGCTAGCGCTGGGCGCAGTGGGTGTGACGGTTGCCTACGGCGTGGCGCGCATGATGACGGTTGGGTTCCAGCAATTGCGGGACGCCGCCTTTGCCCCTGTTGGACAGCGGGCCTTGCGGGCGCTGGCGCTGGAGACGTTCCGACATATCCATAACCTGTCCATGCGCTATCACGTCTCGCGCCGCACCGGCGGGCTGAGCCGTATCATCGAGAGGGGCGTCAAAGGCGTGGAATTCCTGCTGCGCTTTCTGCTGTTCTCAATCGGGCCGCTGATCCTTGAGCTGTTGCTGGTTGCGATCATACTGATGTGGTTGTTCGACGTCTGGTATCTGGTGGTCGTCGCTGTCACCATAGGCCTATATATCTGGTTCACTTTTGCCGTGACCGAATGGCGGGTAAAGCTGCGGCGTGAGATGAACGATCAGGACACCGAAGCCAATCAGCGCGCCATTGACAGTTTGCTGAACTTCGAAACCGTCAAGTATTTCAACGCGGAATCCCGCGAAACTGCACGTTACGACGTGTCGATGAAAGCCTATGCCGGGGCGGCGCTGAAAACCGCCTATTCGCTGGCGTTCTTGAATTTTGGCCAATCCTTCCTGATCACCTGCGGCCTGATCGGAGTCATGGTTCTGGCCGCAATTGGCGTTCAGAATGGAAACCTGACCGTGGGCGATTTTGTCATGGTCAACGCGTATATGATCCAGATTACCGTTCCATTGAACTTCCTGGGGACGGTCTATCGCGAGATCAGGCAATCGCTGGTAGATATGGGGCAGATGTTTGATCTGCTCGAACAACCCGCCGAAGTCATCGATCACCCCGATGCACCCGACCTTGCGGTCAATGGTGGCGAGGTAACACTTGAAGATGTGCATTTTGGTTATGACCCTGAAAGGGAAATCCTCAAGGGTGTTTCCTTGACGGTTCCGGCCGGACAGACGGTCGCGATCGTAGGGGCGACGGGGTCTGGAAAATCGACCATCGGGCGGCTGTTGTTCCGGTTTTATGACGTGACCAGAGGCGCGCTGAAGATCGACGGGCAGGATGTTCGGGATGTGACCCAAACCAGCCTGCATGCCGCGATCGGCGTTGTGCCACAGGATACGGTGCTGTTTAACGACACCATTCGCTACAACATTGCGTATGGGCGCGACGATGCCACCCCGGAGGATGTCGAGGCCGCAGCCCGTGCCGCCCAGATTCATGACTTCATCACTTCGCTGCCTGACGGATACGACACCATGGTGGGTGAGCGCGGCTTGAAACTGTCCGGCGGCGAAAAGCAACGGGTTGGCATCGCGCGGACATTGCTGAAGAACCCCCCGATCCTGTTGCTGGACGAGGCGACCTCGGCCCTGGATACCGACACGGAACAGGATATCAAGGATGCGCTGGCGCGCGCTGGGGAAGGGCGGACCGTGATCACGATTGCCCATCGCCTCAGCACCATTGCCGAGGCTGATCGGATCGTGGTTCTGGAAGCTGGTGAGATCATCGAACAGGGCACCCATGACGAGCTGTTGGCGCGGTCCGGGCGATATGCTCAACTGTGGAACCGCCAGCAATCCGACAGTGAGGCCGCGTGAGGGGCTCATCTTGCCCTGCGGAATGTGCTAGGATGCGCCATGCATGAGGGTGGATGCCATGATCAATGGATTAGCAAGACGATTAGTATCTGTAGCCGTTGTGGTTCTTCTCCCGGCTATGGTCGCAGCTGACCCGATTGAGGGCGTGTGGAAGACCGAACCTGATCGAAAGAACCTGATCTCGCATATCCAGATATCCGCCTGCGCGGACAAGTTCTGCGGCACGATACTTTCGGCTTTTGATTCTTCCGGCAAAGAAGTTCAAACGCCGAATATCGGGAAAAAGCTGTTCTGGGACGTGTCGAGCGAAGGCGGCGGAAAATATGGTGGGGGTGAGTTCTGGGTTCCCCTGATCGACGTTGATGCTGTTCCGCAGATGACGTTGCAGGGTGACAAGCTCATGGTCAAAGGCTGTGAACATTCGATTTGCGCGCACCAGACCTGGTCCCGACTGTGACGACAGAAAACGAAAAGGACCGGAAATCCCGGTCCTTTCATTCTTATTCTGCGGCTTTTAGCGGCGATCCAGGAATTTGATCCGTGGGCTCGTCTTGCAAACCGGTCTCGGATTGGTGCGGCTCATCCCACACAATCTCGGTCGCCTGTAGTTTGCGGGCCGAGCGACCAATAGCCATGTCCTGCGCGATCTTACTGGACCGCCCCGCGGTCATACGGGCAAGCCCGCGGCTGAGCCAGACAGCGTAAGTCGTCACCCAGACACGCAGCGCCAGAAGCGACGGCGTCACGATCAGGGTGAGAACAGTGGCGATGCCAAGACCAAAGACAACCGCTGTGGCCAGCTGTTTCCACCACAGAGCGGTGGGACTGTCGATGGAATAGCCGCCATTGATAAAGTCCAGCGAAAGCCCAAACATCATTGGGGTCAGACCTGCCATCGTGGTCAACGTAGTCAGCAGAACCGGGCGGATACGCGATTCCGCGGTGCGGACGATTGCCTCGATCCTTGGCATATAGGCGCTGTATTCCTGATAGGTATCGATCAGAACAATGTTGTTGTTCACCACAATTCCTGCCAGAGCAACGATGCCGGTGCCGGTCATGATGATCGAGAAGGGTTGCTCCATCACGATCATGCCGATCAGAACCCCGGTGGTCGAAAGAACAACCGCCAACAGCACCAACACCGAATTGTAGAACGAGTTGAACTGGGCGAGCAGGATCACGAACATCAGCCCCAAAGCACCCATGAAGGCATTCACCAGAAATGCGCCGGATTCTTCCTGCTCTTCCTGATCACCGGTCCATTGCCAACTGATCGAGTTGGCGAAGGGGCTGGTTTCCAGCCATTCGGTCAGTACTGCGATCCGCTCATTCGGGTTGATCAGGGCGAACTGCGCGTCTCCCGCGTCAATCACGCTACGTAGCTGGTCTATATTCTCTGCACCGGTCAGTTGAACCAGCTCGTAGGACTTTCCTACGTCGCCGTCCAACACGGTGCCGGTTGGAGTGTAGCCGTCGGTCACTTCGCGCATTATAGCCAGACGTTCTTCTTTCCCGTCCGGCCCTTTGGTCACAACCTTGCTCAGCCCCGGTTCAACATCCGCTTTGACGTCATAGTAACGTTGCTGGTCGACACGGTTGATCTGGGCCAGTTTGGCCACGGGTTCCCGGGTCACGAAGTTCGACAGCGGAACCAACCCGTCCGGAGTGCGGACCTTGAGCGTATCCAAAGTCGACAGCACGCGATCCTCTTCCGGCAATCGGACACGGATCTCGATCTCTTCATCCGTATTGTCTGGGCGCATCTCACCCAACAGGATGCCGCGTGTCACAAGCTGCACCATGGCACCAACAGTGGCTACATCAGCGCCGAACCGACCAGCTTTGGCCACGTCGACATCGATCTGCCAATCGATACCAGGCAGGGGCAGGGTATCTTCGGTTTTGATCAGCCCCGGCGTTTCGTCAAAGACCTGGCGCGCGGCGACGGTGGCCGATCTCAATTCGTCCCAACCGTCCCCCTTGATACGCAGGTGAACCGGTTTGGCCGAGGCCGGGCCCTGTTCCAATGCCAGGATTTCAACAACGATACCGGGTATTGTCGCCAGTTTGGCGTTAAGATCGCCGATTACATAATCGCCATCATATTCGGGTGCCACAAAGTGGCGCTCAAACAATCCCCACAAAGCGGATTCCGAAACGTTCGGACGATCTTCCCATGGGATAATTTCAAACTGGACCCGCCCCACCGTGTCCGCCGGTGCCTGCGCGCCGCCGGTATTCTGGTCAAGACCGCCTTCGCCGGCAAAGGAAAAGACGTTGATTACCGCCGGATGAGATCCAATGATCTGTTCGGCCTGCAGGACCATCTTGTCTTTTTCAGCCAGTGACAGGTTGCCACGGGCACGGACGTAAGCTGTTGCCTGTTCCGGTTCGCTTTCAACGAAAAATTCGACACCTCTTGATTCCTGTGGGAACCAGACGAAGGTCACAAAATACACGGCAGAGAAAACTGCCGCCAGCGACACGATCGGCATGATCGGGTTGCCGACAAGGAACCGGATCACATGCCCGAAAGGTGTGTGTTCGTCAGCGGTGTGGACGTGGTTTTCTTCCGCCCGTTCGAACTTGGCCGCGCTCAGTGTTACAGACCCGGCAAAGGCCCCGAACAGGAACAGCAGGGCACCAGCGACCACTCCTCCGGGCAGTAGATAGTCAGGGTTCAGAACCTGCATCGCACCCAAGAAGACCATATAAAGCGACGGGGGCACCATCACTGCCCGAACCCACCACCGGGTACGCGCACGGAGCCAGTTCGAAGACCGGTCGAAAACGCGGCTCAGACGCCCCGAAACACCGCCCATGACCGGCAGGTAGATCAGCGCCACAATCAGCGACGCCGACAGAACAAAGATCAGCGTGACGGGCAACATCCCCATGAATTCGCCCGGAACACCGGGCCAGAAGAGCATGGGCAGGAAGGCACATAGCGTCGTCGCGGTCGAGGATACGATGGGCCAGAACATGCGTTGGGCCGCCTCAACATAGGCATGCATCGGGCCGACGCCTTCCTTTATTCTCTTGTCAGCATATTCCACGACCACGATGGCACCGTCGACCAACATCCCTACGGCCAGAATGAGGCCGAACATCACAATGTTCGAGATACTGATGCCCATGACCGCCAGAAATGCGAAACACAGCAGGAATGAGGTCGGAATTGCAAAGCCCACCAAAAGCGCGGCCCGCGTACCCAAAGAGGCCAGAACCACGATCATCACCAGAGCGATTGCGGTCAGAACCGAGCCTTCAAGCTGGCTGACCATCGAACCGACAATGCGGCTCTGGTCGTTCGACGTTCCAAGCTCGACCGCGGCCTGAAGCTCGGGCGGCCATTTGGTCTTGGCCTGAGCTATGGTTTCTTTCACCTGCGTAACGGTGTCGATCAGGTTATAGCCCTTGCGTTTGACAACTTGCAGCGCGACGGTCGCCTCGCCGTTGAAGCGGGCGGTACCTTCGCGATCTTCAAATGTGTAGTTGATCTGCGCAAGCTCACCCAGCGTTACAACCCGGTCGCCATTGACCTTGATTGGCAAGCCATAAACATCCTGCGCCGTTTTGAACGACGATGGAATCTTGACTGAGAATGTACCCTGCGCAGTTTCGACCTCGCCTGCCGCGATCAGCTGGTTGTTGTTTCGCACGACATTGATCAGCTCGTCTGCGGTCACGTTGTATGCTTCAAGCCGCAATGGGTCGATAACGACCTCAAGCAACTCGTCACGATTGCCCGCGATACCCGCTTCGAGAACGGAATCCAGCGCCTCAAGCTCGTCCTGCAAATCCTTGGCGACACGGGCCATTGTGCGTTCCGGAACGGCACCGGTCAGATTGACGATGACGATCGGGAACTCGGAAAAGTTGATTTCCGTCAGCGAGTATTGTTCCGCACCTTCGGGAAAATCAGCCTGGGCCGTGTTCATGGCATCGCGCACGTCCGCCATGATCGAGGTCTTGTCCCAGCCAAATTCAAACTCCAGCGCGACCCCGGCATAACCTTCGGCCGCAGTCGACGTCATTTCCTTGAGCCCGTCGAGATCCGCCAGTTCGGTCTCCATCGGCTTGACCAAAAGGTTTTCTGAGTCTTCCGCTGAAATCCCGGGAAACTGCACCGAAACGAAAAGGGCAGGGATTTCGATATCCGGCTCACCCTCTTTCGGAAGCGAGACATATGCAAAGCCGCCTACGACCAGCGAAATGGCGATGAACGCCATTACCATTCGGGCCCTGCCTGCGGCCCATGCGACGATACCCGTCATTGCGAGGCTTCCCGATAAGTTGGTGCAACGGTAACACCGCGGATCACGAATTCCTGCCCGACCACAATGATATCAACCGTTTCCGGCAAGCCATCGATCCAGACACCTTCGGCTGTGTCGCGCAAAATGCGGACCGGCATGAAATCAACCACATTGCCTGCGCCAACTGTGCGCACACCCAATTGACCTTCGTTGCTGAGTGTCAGCGCCGATTGCGGCAGCAGGTGGGCTTTCGTACCTTCAGCCGCGATGAGGATGGTGGCTGTCTGACCGTCGCGAATGGTCAAGTCGGGGTTCGGAACGGTGATTTCCACCTCGAATGTACGTGTTGTCTCGTCCGCTGACCGGCTGAGGAACGTGACCCGACCGCCCAATTGCCGACCGGTCACAAGCGTTGCCGAAGCCTCGGACCCGACAAGCACCCGGTTGACCTCGGTCTCGGGAACGAAGCCGACCAGCTTGATCGGGTCCAGTTGAATGACAGTCGCGCAAAGCGATCCGGGTTGCATTAGGCTGCCCAGTTCCGCGGTGTCGCTTTCCAGCAAACCTTTGAAGGGGGCTTTGATGGTCAGGCGGCCAATCTCTCGCTGTGCGGCCTCGACTGCTGCTGCGGCGGCTTCGATGCCCGCGCGCGTGGCCTCCAGCCCGGCTTCGGCGGATTTCACACCGGCTTTTGCAGAGCTCATCACAGCTTCGCTGGAAATCCGGCGGGTTTCCGACGCATATCCGGTTTCAGCCAGCTTGCGTGAGGCTGTCAGATTGATCTCGGCCTCGGCCACAAGCGCATGTGCCTCTATCAGGCGTGCTTCGGCTTCGGGAATGCGGCTTTGGGCTTCCAGCTTGCCCGCCATGGCCTCGGCCAGTTGTGCCGGGCGCGTGCCGGGGTCAAGTTCGCATAATATATCGCCCGCCTCAACAAACGCACCTTTGCGTTTGGGCTCAGAGACAACGGTGGACGTGGTTTCCGCAAGCACTTCGACCTGCCGGTTCGCCTTCGTCTGCCCGCGCAGCAGCACGGCGCTGTCAATTTCGCGCGCTTGCGAGCGCACGGCGACAACGCCCACGGCAGAGATATCGGAGTTTTCGGTTTCCGTGGCTTCGACTTGTGTTGCTTCCACGGCATCACCGCGTCCGGCAAAGGCGAACAAGGTGTCACGTTCAAATACCAGAAAATACAGTGCAACAATCACGAGAAGGGCGTTGATGAATGAAATCAAACGCATAAAGTGTTTCTCCTAAGAATCTGCGCCATTAATACTTGGGCTGTCACGCCATGAAATGGGGTCTGTTCGGCATCTTTTCCATACTGAACTGAATAGTTCGGTTTGCATTTTTTCGCAAGAGGGAAGCAAAGCGGTGAAAATGCGCATATTCGGACCCTTGGCTTGGCGTTGGTGCCGGGGTATGACATGGCGCACTAATACAAGATAGACAGCCCGGGGGCTTGGATGAGCGATATAGACAGTTTCATTGATGAGGTCACCGAAGAGGTGCGCCGTGACCGGATCTATCTGTTGCTGCGTCGCTGGGGCTGGGTGGGTGTCGTCGCCGTCGTGTTGATCGTCGGCGGTGCCGCTTTCAATGAATACCGCAAGGCGCGGGGCACGGCGCAAGCTCAGCTATTGGGTGACACGATTCTTGCTGCATTGTCCGAAAATGACCCGGCGGCAAGGGCTGCTGGTCTTGCACAGGCAGAGGCGATGTCACCGGGCGGGAAAGCCGTGCTGGACATGTTGTTGTCTGCGTCACAGGTCGAATCCGGATCCCGAGAAGACGCGGTCACCAGCCTGAACGCGGTTGCCGTTCAGGGCGACCTGCCCGAGATTTACCGCGCGATTGCAAGCTTCAAGTCGCTGCTGTTGCAAGGCGATACCTTGCCTGCCGCCGACCGGCGGCAACAGTTCGAGGCGTTGGCGGCCCCCGGAGCGCCGCTGCGGCTGCTGGCGGAAGAGCAGTTGGCCCTGATTGACGTGGCCGAGGGGAATGTCGATGCTGCGCTGGATCGATTGCAGGCGCTGCGGCAGGATGCAGAGGTTGGGATCGATCTGCAACAGCGCGCGGCGCAAATGATCATTGCTTTGGGTGGGGAACCTGAACCATTGGTGGCGCAGCAAGGCTGACCAGGCGGGACAAAAGACTTAACGACAGGCGAGTTCGGAATATCATGGTAACAAGATTTTTTTCCCGTACGGGATTGCCTTTTGCGGCTCTGGCCTTGACAGCACTGGCGGCCTGTGAGCCGCCCGAAGCCATTCTGCCCGGTGAACGCGAGGATATTCGCCCTGTTTCAGATCTGGAAACGGTCGAAAAGCGCGGCTCGCAACCGATCAGCCTGCCGGCGCAACAGGTCAACGCCAACTGGTCACAAAGTCCGGGAACGTCCGCATACCGAACCACGCATGCTGCTTTGCGCGCAACACCACAGCGGATCTGGTCTGTTTCGATCGGGCAGGGCGACTCGCGCAAGCAACGCATAACTGCCGAGCCGGTGGTTGCGGGCGGATTGATCTTTACACTGGATTCAGGGGCGACCGTTTCAGCGGTCACCCAGCAGGGGCAGTTGGCATGGGAAACCGATCTGATCCCGCCAAGTGATGGCGACTCGGATGCAACAGGGGGTGGTTTGGCTTATGCCGACGGCGTCCTTTATGTGTCGTCAGGGTTCGGTCGGCTGACCGCGCTGGACGCCAAATCGGGTGCCGTGCGCTGGCAAAAACGCCTGGAAGCGACCGGCAGCGGCGCCCCGCTGGTGAATGATGGCCTGTTATACGTGGTGGCCGGAGACGAAACCGGCTGGGCTGTAAACACCAAGGACGGACGCATAGCCTGGCAATTCGAAGGCACACCCAGCGTCGGGAACGTTCTGGGTGCGCCTGCGCCTGCAATCGCATCTGATCTGGCGGTATTTGCCTTTGGCTCGGGTGACGTGGCGGCCACTTTCCGCCGCGGTGGTATCCGCCGCTGGAACGCGTCTGTTGCAGGGGGGCGTCGCGGGCGCGCCGCGGCGCAAATCGTCGATGTGACTGGCGGTCCGATGGTTGTCGGCAACAGTATCTACATCGGCAATCACTCGGGCCGGACCGTCGCATTTGATGCCGCTTCCGGTGAGCGCCGGTGGACAGCAGACGAAGGTGCGGTCGATACGGTCTGGCCTGCGGGCAACAGCATCTTCCTGATCAGTGATCGCAGCCAGCTGGTGCGTCTGAACGCGGCGGACGGGTCTGTCATCTGGGCGCAGGATCTGCCGGGCTTCGTCAAGGACAAGCGTGGCCGCCGGGGACCGATCTTTGCGCATTACGGCCCAATTCTGGCCGGGGGTCGTATTGTGGTTGCGTCCAACGACGGGTTTCTGCGGTTCTTCAATCCAGTTGACGGAACACTGGTTCATCAGGCTGAGGTTCCCGGAGGCGCGACAGCATCCCCTGTTGTGGCCGGGCAGACGCTGTATGTTGTTTCGACCAAAGGTGATCTACACGCTTTCCGTTGACGGCAAGATGCGTTAAAGGGCGCAACTTGAGTCTTGAAAGTAGAGTATCATGTCGCTGACCCTCGCCATCGTGGGGCGCCCGAACGTGGGCAAATCCACATTGTTCAACCGCCTCGTAGGCAAACGTCTGGCGCTGGTCGACGACCAGCCTGGTGTGACGCGTGACTTGCGCGAGGGCGAAGGGCGTCTGGGCGATCTGCGCTTTACTGTGATCGATACGGCCGGACTTGAAGACGCGACAGATGACAGTTTGCAGGGCCGGATGCGCCGTCTGACCGAACGCGCGGTAGACATGGCCGATGTCTGCCTGTTCATGATCGATGCGCGGGTCGGGCTGACGCCCACGGACGAGATGTTTGCAGAAATCCTGCGCAAACGGTCCAAGCATGTAATCCTTGCGGCCAACAAGGCCGAAGGCAGCGCAGCGGATGCCGGGGTGCTCGAGGCATATAACCTGGGTCTGGGTGAACCTGTGCGTCTTTCTGGTGAACATGGCGAAGGGATGACAGATCTTTATGCTCGGCTTATGCCTTTGGCCGATGCAGCCGAGGAAAAGCAGGTCGAAGAAGCCCCAAAAACTGATATTGAGCTGGATGAAGACGGTGAGGGCGAAATGCCCCTGATCACGTCTGCCAAGCCGTTGCAGGTGGCCGTGGTTGGCCGTCCGAATGCGGGCAAATCCACGCTGATCAACAAGATCATCGGCGAAGACCGCCTGTTGACGGGGCCCGAGGCCGGGATCACCCGTGACGCTATCAGCCTGCGGATCGATTGGGCCGACCCGGACGGAGAAAGCACTCCGATGCGGATCTTTGACACAGCAGGAATGCGCAAGAAAGCAAAGGTACAGGAAAAGCTGGAAAAGCTTTCGGTGTCAGACGGCTTGCGCGCGGTGAAGTTTGCCGAGGTTGTCGTCGTACTTCTGGACGCGGCCATTCCATTTGAACAACAGGACCTGAGAATTGCCGATTTGGCCGAACGCGAAGGCCGGGCTGTTGTTGTTGCCGTAAACAAGTGGGACGTCGAGGAAAACAAGCAGGAAAAGCTGCGGGAACTGAAAGATGCCTTTGATCGCTTGCTGCCGCAGCTGCGCGGGGCCCCTCTGGTTACCGTCTCGGCGAAAACGGGTCGCGGGCTTGAGAGATTGCGCGCCGCCATCCTGCGCGCCCATGACGTCTGGAACCGCCGTGTGCAAACTGCGGCGTTGAATCGGTGGCTGACTGCCATGCTGGAACAACACCCGCCGCCAGCCCCACAGGGCCGCCGCATCAAGCTGCGCTATATGACCCAGGCGAAAACGCGGCCGCCGGGTTTTGTTGTGATGTGTTCTCATCCCGATAAGATGCCCGAAAGCTATACCCGCTATCTGGTCAACGGGTTGCGTCAGGACTTTGACATGCCTGGCACCCCAATCCGCCTGACGCTGCGCGGGCAGGGCGACAAGAACCCATATAAGGGTCGGCGCAAGAAAAATGCGGGCGCGCTGGCCAAGCATCTCAAGGGTCGCGCGTAACTGCGCCAATTTTCAGCATCTTACCTCACGGGGGCGTGACAGTTTCTGTTCTCCGCGCTAGCATTCATGCGTGTGCATTTGTTTGGGCACGCACTGCTTGCATGCGGACTAGCCGCACCTAGATTTGAACAGAAAACTGAACGGCCATCGTAAGGAGACGGCTGGATGGATTTGAGGGAATATACAAGACATTACGCGGTGCAGGACAACAGATTGGCCGCGGCAAGTTATTTTGGCACATTTGCGGTGTATTTTGCGTCGCTGACCCTTGCGATCACCTTCGTTGATCGCTGGTACATCATGATACCCGCCGGGATCGTGTTCGCCTTTGCCGCAGTACGGCTTTATGTGCTGCAACATGATTGTGGGCATCACTCTCTGTTTGAAACACGGATTCAAAACGAATGGGCAGGGCATGGTCTGTCACCTTTCACTTTCGCCCCGTTTGAGGTGATGAAGCAGAACCACAATCTGCACCATGCGGGCATCGGAAATCTTGAACATCGCGAGACAGGTGAAATTCATACGATGACTCTGCGAGAGTGGAATGCGGCTGATTGGAAAACGCGTTTTTTTTACAGGCTGTATCGCAACCCGTTCATCCTGGTTCCGGTCGGCGCGTTGTTCACCTACTTCATCCGATACCGCTGGCCCAAGAATACGGCGCGTTTTGGCGCTAAAGGTGTGGTGTTGCACAACCTGTCAATCATCGTGTTTCTAGGATTGTTGTATCTGATTGCGGGTATGACCGGCATTTGGGTCTGGTTGGTGTTTTCCTTTTTGGGTGGAATGCTGGGCGTCTTCCTTGTTTATCTTCAGCACAACTTCGAAGATACCTATTGGGATCGCCGCCCCGATCTGAACCCTCAGACAGCAGCGCTTGAGGGATCATCCGCACTGGATTTCGGATGGTGGTTCGATATGGCTGTGGCCTGCATCACGTTGCACGACATCCACCATTTCAACGCGCGTATCCCATCATATCGCCTGCGTGCCTGCCATTATAACCTGCCGCCGGAATACACCCCCCGCCGGATTAAGTTTCCCGAGGCCGTGGCCGCATTGAACCTGAAGCTATGGGACGAAGATGCCAAGCGCCTTGTACCCTTTCCGAGAGACAACCGAGCCGCTAGTCTTGCCCATAACTAAGCTGGCAGAACAGGGGTTATCACTACGCTGCTTGCTGCTTCGTATATCCGGTGTATATACGAAGTTATAGAACGACACAGAAAGGACCCATAATGACCGCAGTGACCGACATAAAAGGTGTAGGGGACGCGCTTGGCCAGGCCCTTGTTGCCAATGGCTTCAAGACCGCCGAGATGATAGCCAAGGCCGCTCCTGCTGATTTGGTCAAGGTCCCTCGGATCGGTGAGGCGCGCGCGTTGGTTTTGATTGCATCTGCCAAAGAAGCCGTTGCCGCAAATCCGGTTGCTGCGAAACCGGCAACACGCCGAACTGCGGCCCGGACTCCGGCGGTGCGCAGACCTTCCGCACGCAAAGCCGCGTCCCGCAAAACAATCGCCGCAGCCGCAGCCGAGAAACGGGTCGAGGAAGCCGCACGCAAGGCGGCAGAAGAAAAAGCAGCGGCCGAAAAAGCCGAAGCTGCGGAAAAGAAAAAGGCCAAAGCCAAGGCCAAGGCTGAAAAAGCCGCGAAGAAGCGTAAAGAGATGGAAGCCGCCTTTTCAAAGGCGAAGGACAAAGTGAAAGCCAAATCCAGCAAGGACAAAAAGTCCAAGAAGGACGGGAAAAAGAAGGACGGCAAGAAAGGCGGAAAGAAGAAGGAGAAGAAAAACGCGAAGAAGTAAACTTCTTCGCCTTCTGCTGATGTCCTTACCGGTGCCCGACGGCACTGGTTTTGTTTGTCAGGCCAAAGAACCGTCCGATTGCAGGGTCAACTTGCCGCCCAGATAGGGGCCAAGTACCTCGGGCAGCGAAACAGTTCCGTCTTCATTCTGCCCATTCTCCAGAACAGCGATCAGGCAACGTCCGACAGCCAGACCGGAACCGTTCAGAGTATGAACAAATTCAGGTTTGCCACCACTTTCAGGACGAAAACGGGCGTTCATCCGGCGTGCCTGAAACGCGCCTGTGGTCGAGACCGAGCTGATCTCGCGATAGGTGTCCTGTCCGGGCAGCCACGCTTCGATGTCATAGGTGCGGCGCGCGCCGAAGCCCATATCACCGGTGCACAGAACTACGGTTCGATAGGGAATACCCAACTGTTCCAGCAAATCCTCGGCGCAACGCAACATGCGCTTTTGCTCGTCATCTGACGCGTCGGGATGGGTGATCGAGACCATCTCGACCTTTTCGAACTGGTGCTGGCGCAGCATCCCCGCGGTGTCCTTGCCCGCACTTCCGGCCTCGGACCTGAAACAGACGGTATGGGCGGTCATACGGATGGGCAGGGCAGCCTCTTCAAGAATGTCACCAGCCACTGAATAGGTCAGCGTAACCTCGGAGGTCGGGATCAGCCACCAGCCATTGGTCGTCTGATAACTGTCGTCGCCGAATTTAGGCAATTTATCAGTGCCATACATCGCCTCATCCCGGACCAGAACCGGTGTCTGCATTTCTGTCAGACCGTTCTTGTCGATATGTGTGTCCAACATGAACTGGGCCAGCGCGCGGTGGATGCGGGCAACCCCCTTGGACAGGTTCACAAATCGGCTGCCGCTGGTTTTGGCGGCGGTTTCGAAATCCATTGCGGCTGCGACGGCGGGAATGTCGTAATGCTCTTTCGGTGCATAGCTGAAATCGCGCGGGGTGCCCCAGCGGTTGACTTCGACATTGTCGTTTTCGTCCGCGCCTTGCGGCACGTCATCGGCGGGCAGGTTGGCGATGCGGGCCAGTTGATCGGTCAGCAAGGCATCCAGATCCTTGGCCTCGGTCTGCATCCGGGCGACTTCGGCCTTTTTCTCGGCGACAAGCGCGCGCAGGCGTTCGAATTCAGCCTCGTCGCCGCGTCCCTTAGCAGCGCCGACTTCCTTGCTGGCCTTGTTTTGTTCGGCCTGCGCGGTTTCGGCGGCCAGAATCTTGGCACGCCGGCTTTCGTCCAGCCTCAGCAGATCTGACGACACCGGCGCGTCCCCACGGCGCGCTAGGGCGGCGTCAAAGGCGGCAGGGTTTTCGCGAATGGCGCGGATGTCGTGCATGTCTCAGATCCTTGAATGCGTGAATCACTGAACCCGCTTATGCACCATCTGTGGGGCAGGGTGTAGCACCGGTTACGACTTATCAGCGTCTTCGTGGGTTTCATGCGTCAGGTGGCCATCCCATGCCCCGGCCGGTATTTTTGGCTCGGGCGGGTCAGCCACATAAGAAGGCGTCATGATCTGCACATTGTTCTCGTTAAATACAGCGACAATGTTTCGATGCAGGTCCGAGCGGATTTTGGGGATGATGCTGCCACGGGTGGTGTAGCCGTTGATCTGATAATTGATCGCGTAATCGGCCAACGCGGTCCACAACACAAAAGGTTCGGGATTGACCTTGATACCTTTGGTGCGGTTTGCGGCCTCGATCAGCATCGCCTCTACCTTCTCAGGGGGTTCTTCGTAGCCGATGCCGACTGTCGTGTGCAGTAATAGTCCGTCACCATTGGTTTTCTTTGAAAAGTTAACGACATCTGAGTTCATCAATTGTGCATTGGGGATCGAGATCAGCTCGTTCTTGATCGACTTCAGGTGGGTCTCCATCAGTTTTATCTGAACCACATCGCCGATGTGGTCCCCGATCTGGATACGGTCGCCGATTGAGGTAGACCTGCGGTAAATCACAAACAGCCCGGCCAGCATGTTGGACACGACTGAGTTTGCGCCCAAAGACAGCATGGCGCCAACCAGAATGGTCAACCCCTGGAACGCAGCAGAATCTGAGCCCGGAATATAGGGAACCGCAAACACCAACGCGATCAGAATAACGACGACACGGGCAATGTTGAACGTCGGGTTGACCCAGTGTTTCTCGAAATCACCCATTTCGAACGAACCTGCTTCGACCGCATCAAAGAACACGCGCAGCCCTTTGATGATGTACAACGTCACCCATGTGATCAGGCCCAGCATGATCAGATTGGGGATATAGCTGAGGATGCCCCGGAAGATAAGCAGCACGGGCTCTGTCAGATAGGTCAGCAGAAGCTGTGCGAAATATCTGGTTTCCGCAAAAGCCAAAAGAACAAAGGACAGGTAATAGTAGAAACCGAGAAAGAAGATGATCAGCAGCACGAAGTTCAGACCATAGCGGATAAGGGCCGCGATTGCTTCGGCCTGAACGCTTTTGGCTGTCGCCGTTTCGACATCCTTTAAGTAGCGTTTTACCAGCTTCAATGTGCGACGCCTGATCCGACGGTGCAGCCACAGGATAGTGACAACAAACAGGGCAAATCCCAACGTCCAGGCAGCCGCTTCAATAGCACCGGAAACGCGCGCCTGATCGGTTCGGTTGGCTCGATACGCCTCAATGGATTGTTTGATCGCATTGCCATGCAAAACGCTCAGAACACTTAGTTCCATCTGATCCAGTTCAGCGTCAGCTTTAGTAACGATCGAGATTTTTTGGCCATCGGCCAGAATCCAGATGCCAAACTCGGTCTCTTCATATGTGATCTCGACCAAAGGTGCTTCCGACGCTTCCGCAACCACAATGATCTTGTCCTGTACGCCCTCGGCGCGCTCCGGAGCAGGCAGGGCGCTTGATCCGCGCACCTGAAACAGAATGTCCCCGTCTACTATGACCGGGGCCATGAACGTGTCCGATCCCGCAGTCTCGGACAGGGGGGATTCCGCGGGTGCTTCCTGCGACAAGGCCGCACTGGACAGCCACACGCTCACCGACAGGGCAGTCAGTAAATAAAGCAACGAAAGGAAAGGTTTGAGTGGCCGCGTCATGTGTCCCCCTTCGGATAAACTATACCCGGTATTGGTTATGTTCCTAGGGCATATCTGCAACGTTTTGCCCGTCGTTGCCGGGACATGCCCGTTTTCAGGTGAGTTACATGACCGCCTTTGCTTGCAAACCGACATTTCAAAGCATAGGTTCCGCCCAAATTTGCGGAACTGTGCCGCAAGACTAGAACAAAGGAATGTCCCATGGATGGTGGCGCAATCGCCCAGTTTCTCCCGCTGATCCTAATCTTTGCGATCATGTATTTCCTGCTGATCCGTCCGCAGCAAAAGAAGATGAAGGAACATCAGGCCATGGTTGATGCCGTGCGTCGCGGTGATCAGGTGATCACTCAGGGGGGCGTGATCGGCAAGGTATCGAAGGTCAAGGAAGGCGATAACGAGATCGAGGTCGAAATCGCCGAGGGCGTCAAGATTCGCGTGGTCAAATCGACCATCGCTCAGGTTCTGAACAAGACTGAGCCGGCGAAGTAACTTCGCGCGACAATTCCTTGAAAAGGCAGGGTAATGCTGCAATTTGATACCTGGAAGCGGGTTCTGATCTGGCTGGTCTGCGTGACCGGCCTGCTCATGGCCCTGCCAAACGCATTTTACACGCGGGTCGAACAATCCAACGACGCCAAGGCCGCGATCGAGTTGGGCAACGACACACCCCAGATGCAGGCTGAAGCCGCGCAATGGCCGAGTTGGTTGCCGTCATCCCTGGTCAATCTTGGCCTCGACCTGCGCGGCGGCGCGCATTTGCTGGCCGAAGTACAAGTACAAGACGTCTACGGCTCCCGGATGGAGGCGATGTGGCCGGAAATCCGCGACGCCCTGCGCGATGAACGTGCCACGGTGGGAACCATCCGCCGTCAGGACTCGGCTGCGGATGAGATTCGCGTGCGCATTAGCCAGCCCGAAGGAATGCCACAGGCATTGGAGGTTGTCCGCGGTTTGGCCCGGCAAGTGCAGACCCTGACAGGTGTAGGAGCCACAGATATCGAAGCCCGCGCGGATGGTGACACAATTGTTGTTCAACTGTCCGAAGCAGAAAAACTGGCCTCGGATGACCGCACGGTGCGTCAGGCGTTGGAAATCATCCGCCGCCGGATCGACGAAGTCGGTACACGTGAGCCCACAATTCAGCGTCAGGGGACGGATCGTATCTTAATTCAGGTGCCGGGTATCGGCAGTGCGGGTGAACTGAAGGAAATTATCGGAACAACAGCACAGTTGACCTTCAACCCGGTTGTCGGGCGCGGAACCGATCCGGATGCCGTTGCAGGCGTCGGCGAAAAAATCGTGCCGTCGATTGACGAAAACGGCGTTTATTACACCATCGAATCCGCTCCGGTCGTGACAGGAGAGGAACTGGTCGACGCGCAGCCATCCTTCGATCAGAACGGCCGCCCTGCGGTCAGCTTCCGATTCAACACATCCGGGGCACGCAAGTTCGGGGATTATACCCGTGACAATATCGGCGCACCCTTTGCAATCGTTCTGGATGACGAAGTGATCTCGGCCCCCGTGATCCAAAGCCATATCCCAGGCGGATCGGGTATCATCACCGGTAATTTCACCGTTGAGGAAAGCACCAATCTGGCCGTCCTGTTGCGTGCAGGTGCTTTGCCTGCAGGGCTGGAATTCCTGGAAGAACGCACCATCGGGCCCGAACTGGGGCAAGATAGTATCGACGCAGGCAAAGTTGCCACAATCGTGGCCTTTGTCGCCGTGCTGGTATTCATGGCGCTCAGCTATGGCCTGTTCGGTGTCTTCGCCAACATCGCGCTGATCATAAACGTGGGCCTGTTGTTCGGTTTGCTGTCCCTGATCGGCGCAACCCTGACTCTGCCGGGGATTGCAGGGATCGTTCTGACGGTCGGTATGGCGGTGGATGCCAACGTACTGATCTTTGAACGCATCCGCGAAGAACTGAAATCCGCCAGAGGTCCAGCCCGCGCCATCGATCTGGGCTATGAAAAGGCGTTGTCGGCTATTCTGGATGCCAACATAACCACCTTCATTACCGCCGTTATCCTGTTTGCCATGGGCAGCGGCCCTGTGCGTGGGTTCGCGATCACTCTGGGCCTGGGTATCCTGACATCGGTCTTCACCGCGATCTTCGTGACGCGCCTGATGGTTGTCATGTGGTTCGAACGCCGCCGACCAAAAACGATCGAGGTTTGACATGAGACTGAAACTCGTACCCCAAAGCACCTCGTTCGACTTTTTCAATCGCTGGAAAATCTGGCTTGGAATCTCCGGCCTGATGATGGTGATTGCGTTCTCCTCATTTCTGCTGCAGGGGCTGAACTTCGGCATCGATTTCCGCGGTGGAACCACGATTCGGACCCAAAGCGCACAAGAAATCGACGTGGGTGTTTACCGCGATGCTTTGTCTCCGCTGCAACTGGGTGACGTCACGATCACCGAGATTTTTGATCCAAGCTTCGGTCCCGATGAAAATGTCGCAATGATCCGTATTCAGGCTCAGGAAGACGCCGAAGCGGTCACAGCAGACGTGATCACCCAGGTCGGCGAAGCGCTGGCTGCCGCAGACCCCGGACTCAAACTGCCGTTTGAAAGTGTCGAATCCGTTGGTCCAAAAGTGTCGGGTGAGCTGATTCAGACGGCCGTTATCGCGGTTGTCTTGGCCATCGGTGCCGTTCTTGTCTACATCTGGCTGCGTTTTGAATGGCAGTTTGCACTTGGGGCGGTTGCCGCATTGGTGCACGACGTGATCCTGACCATTGGCATCTTCTCGGAACTGCAAATCCGCTTTGATCTGGCGATCATCGCGGCGTTGTTGACCATCGTCGGCTATTCGCTGAACGACACCGTGGTCGTCTTCGACCGGGTGCGCGAGAACCTGCGGAAATATAAACAGAAAGATCTGAAAGAGGTTCTGAACTTATCGATCAACGAAACCCTGAGCCGGACGGTGATGACCTCGGTCACAACTTTGCTGGCGCTGATCTCGCTTTATCTGCTGGGCGGGGACGTCATCCGCGGATTCGTCTTCGCGATGATCTGGGGTGTCGTCGTCGGGACCTATTCGTCGGTCTTCGTGGCTTCGACCATCCTGCTTTGGCTGGGGGTCAAGCGCGACTGGTCCAAACCGTCGAACACGGCGGGCAACCAGTTTGCCAATATTGATGCCTGAGGCCCTGCAACAGGCCCTGGCCCTGCCGGGCCTCACTTGGCTGATCCTGACTATCGGAGCCGCGGGACTTGTCCGCGGCTTCACAGGTTTTGGCACCGCGATGATCTTTGTGCCGGTGGCGACCCAGTTCCTGCCTATTGCAGATGTGGTCTTTCTGATGGCCGCCACCGGAATCGCATCAACATTTGCCTTGGCGCCTCAGGCGTGGCGGGATTGCGACAAGGTCGAAATCAGCACTCTGGGCTTTGCTGCAACCGTAACCGTGCCGCTGGGGCTGTGGATCATGGTGCAGGTGGACTCGGTTGCGTTGCGCTGGGTTGTCTGTGGCATCACCGGTCTGACCCTGCTGGCCGTGGTTACCGGCTGGCGATGGGAGGGGAAACTGGGACTACCCGGACGTCTCGCCATCGGCGGCAGCGCAGGCATTATCGGCGGCATGACCGGGCTGACCGGTCCGGTTGTCATCGTGTTCTATCTGGCCAGTTCCACCGACGTGCGCAAGATTCGCGCCAACACCATCATATTTCTGGCATTGCTGGACGTTGTCATCGTTTTCAACATCCTCATCAGCGGTGCCGCAGATTTGTCGATCCTGTGGATTGTCCTGCTGCTGTGCGTGCCTTATCTGATCACTACGCTTATCGGCAAAGCACTGTTCGACCCGAGACTCGAACGGATCTACCGCCTTGCGGCCTATTCGGTCATCCTGATCGCCGTCATTTCCGGGCTGCCGCTTCTGGATTGAAGAAGGGACATCATGCGTCTGAATCAGATTACTTTTACAGATGCCAAACCCGTAGACGGTTATGGCCCCGGTTTTTTCCGAATTGGCGGTGATGTCTTCCACGGCGCTATCCTGACAGGCCCGGCAGGCCCTGCAGAGTGGGGCGGTTTTGACGACCGACACCCCCTTCTGGAATTGGTGGGCAGGATCGACGTCCTGCTCATCGGTACGGGCGCGGACATGGCCCACATCCCTCAATCCCTGAGGGTTGAGCTGGAGAATGCCGGACTTGGTGTCGAAATCATGAACTCCCCTGCCGCCTGTCGCACCTACAACGTGCTGCTCGCTGAAGGCCGTCGTATTGCACTCGCGCTGATCCCTGTCTGACGGGATCCTCTTCATCTGGCCGAAAATATCCCGGGGAGTGTGAGGGGCTGGCCCCTCACTCCGACATGAGGCAGCGGTGGTGCGCTGGCATCCTGCGGCAAATCTCGCCTTTTGCCCCTGCTGACAATCCGTTAAGCGGGTCTCATGACTTTGACTGTAACAGATCTGTCGATCACCCGTGGCGGTGTTCCCGTCCTTGAGGGCCTCAGCTTTCAGCTGCCGCCGGGCAAAGCTCTGATCCTGCGCGGCCCGAATGGTATTGGCAAAACGACCCTACTGCGTACGTTGGCTGGCTTGCAGCCTCCGCTGGAAGGCAAGATCGAAGGGGCCGATGACCAGATCGCCTACGCGTCCCATTCAGACGGGCTCAAACCGACGCTGTCAGTGACGGAAAACCTGACATTCTGGGCCTCGGTCTTTGGCACATATGACATCCAGCCGGCGCTGGACGCATTTGACCTGAACGAACTCGCCGACCGTCACGCCGGCAACCTGTCGGCAGGTCAGAAACGGCGTCTGGGGCTGGCGCGGATGCTGGTCACAGGGCGGCCGATCTGGATGCTGGACGAGCCGACCGTCTCGCTGGACAGAAACGCTGTGCAAATGTTTGCCGACGCTGTGCGGGCACATCTGGGGCAGGGTGGGTCAGCCCTGATCGCCACCCATATCGACCTTGGCCTAGATGGCGAGGTTCTGGACGTCGGTCCGAACAAGGCCAAACCCAAACCCATCGACGATTTCGACGGAGGTTTCCTGTGATCGCCCTGTTGCTGCGCGACCTGAAACTGGCTTTCCGCGCGGGCGGCGGGTTTGGGCTGGGTCTGGCCTTTTTCCTGATCGTGACTGTGATGGTGCCATTTGCGGTGGGGCCGCAATCCTCGCTGCTGTCCACGATTGCGCCCGGTGTGCTCTGGCTGGGGGCCTTGCTGGCTTGCCTTCTGTCGCTTGACCGCCTGCTGGCACTGGACTGGGAAGACGGCTCGCTCGATCTGCTGGCCACGGCACCGCTGCCGCTTGAATCGGTTGTCACAGTCAAGGCGCTGGCCCATTGGCTGACCACTGGTTTGCCGCTGGTTCTGGCCGCGCCGTTTCTGGGCGTACTTCTGAACCTGCCGGTGCCGGGGTTCTTCTGGCTGGTCATCTCGCTGTTGATAGGTACCCCGGCCATGAGCGTCATCGGGACATTTGGTGCTGCGCTGACCGTTGGTCTGAAACGTGGCGGGCTATTGCTGTCGCTTCTTGTGTTGCCGCTTTACGTCCCCACCCTGATATTCGGGGCCGAAGTTGCCCGACGCGGTGCAACAGGGATGGAGGTGCAGACACCACTGCTGATGCTGGCCGGGATCACGGCGGCGACCATTGCATTGTTGCCCTTTGCCAGCGCTGCCGTGCTACGTATCAATCTGCGGTGAACCGCGACAAGTTTGATGGATGTCAATTGAGAACCACCCCAACTCGGACTAGATAGGGCCCATGTCAATCGCAGCCAAAGCCAACGCCCTCTGGGAATATGCCAACCCTCGCAAGTTTCTTGAAACCAGCGAACGGGTCCTGCCGTTTTTCTGGATTGTCTCGACCATCTGCATCGTTGTCGGTCTGACATGGGGCTTTTTCTTTACACCGGACGACTACAAGCAGGGGTCGACCGTCAAGATCATCTATCTGCATGTTCCGGCGGCCCTGATGGCGATCAATTGCTGGCTGATGATGCTTGCCACCTCATTGGTTTGGCTGGTGCGTCGCCACCATGTCAGCGCGCTTGCGGCACGCGCTGCTGCACCGATCGGGATCGTAATGACCCTGATAGCGCTGCTGACGGGGGCCATCTGGGGACAGCCCATGTGGGGCACATGGTGGGCCTGGGATCCGCGCCTGACATCGTTCCTGATCCTGTTTCTGTTCTACCTTGGCTATGTCGCCTTGTGGGAAGCTATCGAAGATCCGGATACCGCAGCCGACCTGACCTCGGTTCTGTGTCTGGTGGGGTCGGTCTTTGCGATCCTCAGCCGGTATGCGGTGAATTTCTGGAATCAGGGCCTGCATCAGGGCGCATCGGTCATGCGGGCGGGGGCCGTTACCGGGGCGGATACGGAAGAGAAGGTCAGCAATGTCTTTTTCTACCCCCTGCTGGCCTGCATCATCGGATTTGTTCTGCTGTTCATCGCCTTGGTGTTGTACCGCACCGGAACGGAAATTCGCGCCCGTCGTATCAAGGCGCTACAGGCACGGGAAAGGGTGGGCGGATGATCCCCGATCTTGGAAAATATGCAGACGCCGTTTTGTCGTCTTATGCCGTTTCCATTGCCCTTATCGTGGCACTGGTTGCGTTCAGCGTGATGCGCGGGCGCAAGGTGCGTGCGGAAATGGAGAAGGTCGAACAGAGGATGTCGCGCAATGGTTAAAATCTCGCCCCTGATGATTGCGCCGCCTCTGATTTTTGGCGCATTCGCGGTTCTCGCAGGCATTGGCATGTTTCGCGAAGATCCCAACGCCTTGCCCTCGGCCCGCGAAGGGCAACCGGCGCCGCCCGTGGTTCTCACCGAGTTTCCGGGAAAGACCCTTTTCGACGATGAAACGCTGCGCAACGGAGAGGTCAAGCTGGTCAACTATTGGGCCAGTTGGTGCGCGCCATGCCGCGCCGAGCACCCCAACCTCGAGGCTCTGGCGGCTGAAGGCATCCCGGTTTACGGCATCAACTACAAAGACAAGCTGAGCAATGCCGAGGCTTTCCTGGATGACCTTGGTGATCCGTACACCGCCATGGGCCGCGACGAACAGGGCCGTATGGCGATTGACTGGGGTCTGTACGGCGTTCCCGAGACCTACGTGATCGACGGTGACGGAACGATCATTCTGCGCTTTGCTGGCCCGATTACGCAGCGTGTCATCGCAAGCACCATCCGGCCTGCGCTTGAGAAAGCTGCGGGCGGTTCATAAACGATAGCCTCCCGTTACGGACAAAACTTCACCTGTGATGAACGAGGCCGCGTCCGACGCCAGAAACCTGATCACTTTGGCTATATCCTCGGGCCGTCCGGCCCGGCCCAACGCAGTATCCTTCACGAAAAGTTCTGTCAGTTCTTCCGAACGAGGCGCTTCAGGAATGTTGATCGCACCGGGGGCCACAGCATTGACGCGTATCCCGTTTGGCCCCAACTCTTTGGCCATGGCACGGGTCCACAGGTTCAGAGCCGCCTTGCTGGCACCATAAGTGACAGCATCACGGGGCGGCAACACTGCATTCATCGACGAGATACTGACAATGGCGGCGCCCCGTTCCAAATGTGGCAAAGCTGCAGCCAGCAAAGCAGCGGGGACTAGCAGATTCATGTCCAGAATGGCGCGATGCTCCTCCGCTTGGAACTCCTCTTTTGGCGTCGATCGAACCAACCCAGCATTGTTCACGATCACATCAAGTCGTCCAAACCGCTCCATCACTTGCGCAATCACCGCCGCAGGTTGATCAGGAGCCGTCAGATCCGAACGGATCGCCAAAGCTTCCCCCCGCAATAGCGTCGCCCGAGGGTTGGTGGACAACCAAGTGAACGCCACCCTATGGTCGCGGCTCAACTCCTCTACGATGGCGTGTCCAATACCCCGCGCCCCGCCTGTTACCAACGCCACCTTTTCCATAACCACCTCCTGTTTTCAGAGTGCCGCGTGTATCCAACTTCTTTTGCTGAATAAAACTTCGGAGCGCGAGGCAGAGCCTTGCAAAAGAAAGGACGCCCGAAGGCGCCCTCAAAACTTACTTATTCGCTGCGTACCTCAGCCAGCCTTCGCCAGATTTCTCAGCACGTAATGCAGCACGCCGCCGTTTTCGATGTATTCGATCTCAGGCGCGGTATCGATCCGGCATTTCAACTGGATGGTCGTCTCAGCCCCATCTGCATAGGTGATGGTGCAGGGCACGATCTGCAACGGCTCGACCGTATCCAGACCGTGGATCGAGACGGTTTCGTTCCCCTTCAAACCCAGGGTTTTGCGGGTATCTCCACCGGTGAATTCGAACGGGATAACGCCCATGCCAACCAGATTGGACCGGTGGATTCGCTCAAAGCTTTCCGCAATCACGGCTTTGACACCCAGCAGTGCGGTGCCCTTGGCCGCCCAGTCACGGCTTGAGCCCGCGCCGTATTGTTCGCCACCAAACACGACCAGCGGGGTGCCATTGGCCTGAAAGGCCATCGAGGCGTCGTAGATTGATGTCTGTTCGCCATCCGGGCCTTTGGTATAGCCGCCCTCAACTCCGTCCAACATCTCGTTCTTGATGCGGATATTGGCAAAGGTGCCGCGCATCATGACTTCGTGGTTGCCCCGTCGCGAGCCGTAAGAGTTGAATTCGCGCGGTTGAACCTGACGGTCGGTCAGGTATTTGCCTGCCGGCGTCGTTGCTGCGAATGACCCCGCGGGTGAGATATGGTCGGTGGTCACCATGTCGCCCAGAATGGCCAGAACTTTGGCGCCTTCGATATTCGAGATCGTGCCCGGTTCCGCCCCCATACCCTGGAAATAGGGCGGGTTTTGGATGTAGGTCGACGTTGGCGGCCAGTCATAGGTTTCCTGTTGCGGAACCTCTACGCTTTGCCATTTCTCATCCCCCTTGAAGACGTCCGCATATTTCGACTGGAACGCTTCGCGGGTTACGGTCGCTTCAACCAGTTCCGCGATTTCGCTTTGGGTCGGCCAAATGTCCTTCATGAAGACGTTGTTGCCGTTCTTGTCCTGACCGATAGGTTCGGACGTCAGATCGATGTCGAGCGTACCTGCCAGCGCATAGACAACAACCAATGGCGGCGAAGCCAGATAGTTGGCGCGGACATCCGGTGAGATACGGCCTTCGAAATTACGGTTGCCGGACAGAACCGACGTGGCGACCAGATCGCCCTCGGAAATGGCTTCAGAGATTTCTTTCTGGATCGGGCCCGAGTTGCCGATGCAGGTGGTGCAGCCGTACCCAACAAGGTTGAAACCGACCTTGTCCAGATCTTCTTGCAGTCCAGCGGCCTCAAGATAGGCCGATACAACCTGCGAACCGGGCGCCAGCGAGGTTTTGACCCAAGGCTTGCGGTTCAGACCCAGCGCTGCGGCTTTGCGGGCCACAAGGCCTGCACCGATCATCACGTAAGGGTTCGACGTGTTGGTGCAGGAGGTGATCGAAGCAATTACAACCTTGCCCGACTCCATGGTGTAGTCTTCGCCCTTGACCGCGACTTCCTTGCCCATCGGGCGCTTGAAGGTCTCTTTCATTTCCTTGGTGAAAGCGGCCTTGGCGTTGGTCAGCGCGACGTAGTCCTGCGGGCGTTTCGGGCCTGAAATTGCTGGAACGATTGTGCCCATGTCCAGCGACAGAGTGTCGGTGTAGATCGGTGCATAATCCGGGCCTCTCCAGAACCCGTTTTCCTTGGCGTAGGCTTCGACCAGCGTGATGCGGTCTTCGTCGCGGCCGGTGTTGCGCATGTAGCGAAGGGTTTCGCCGTCGATCGGGAAGAAGCCGCATGTTGCGCCGTATTCCGGCGCCATGTTGGCAATGGTTGCACGGTCAGCCAGCGGCAGGCGGTCCAGCCCCTCGCCATAGAATTCGACGAACTTGCCCACCACGCCCTTGGCGCGCAACATTTCGACAACCTTCAGAACAAGGTCTGTACCGGTGGTGCCTTCGACCATAGAGCCGGTCAACTCAAAACCGATCACCTCAGGGATCAGCATCGAGATCGGCTGACCCAGCATTGCAGCCTCCGCCTCGATTCCGCCAACGCCCCACCCCAAAACGGCCATGCCGTTGACCATGGTGGTGTGGCTGTCGGTGCCAACCAGCGTGTCGGGATAGGCAACTTCTTCGCCGTTCTGATCGGTGTCCGTCCAGACTGTCTGCGCCAGATATTCCAGGTTCACCTGATGGCAGATACCGGTGCCGGGAGGCACTACGCGGAAATTGTTGAACGCGTTCTGACCCCATTTCAGGAACTGATAGCGTTCCATGTTGCGCTCGTATTCGCGGTCGACGTTCATCTGGAACGCACGCGGGTTCCCGAACTCGTCGATCATGACCGAGTGGTCGATAACCAGATCGACCGGGTTCAGCGGGTTGATCTTCTGTGCGTCACCGCCCAGGCCTTTGATCCCGTCGCGCATGGCGGCCAGATCGACCACCGCGGGAACACCGGTGAAGTCCTGCATCAGCACGCGGGCAGGGCGGTATGCAATCTCGCGCGGGTTCTTGCCGCCATTGGCACCCCATTCGGCAAATGCCTTAATGTCATCGACCGAGACCGAAAAGCCGCTGTCTTCAAATCGGAGCATGTTCTCCAGCACGACTTTCAACGCGGCAGGAAGGTTGGAGAAATCACCCAATCCGGCCTGCTGCGCGGCGGGGATCGAATAGTAGGAAATGGATTTGCCATTCACGTTCAGGCTGCGGCGTGTCTTGGCGGTATCCTGTCCGACTTTAATGGGCATCTGGTGGCCTCCCTTCTCAAATGGCTTGGATTTCGGGCATCGCTGAGTGTTATCTGCATCACCCAAGCCGTTGGTTCAAGGTTCAATAGCACTGGATTTGCAATTTTGTATACCATTGCACACATTTAGGCAGTGAATTGCAGAAGCCGCCCTCAAGAAACGTTGATTGGCGGTTGAGCGGCAAAACGGCTATCCCAGAAAACACCCGTTCAATCCGAGAGTTTTTATGTTCAAACCCGCTGCTTTGACCGCCCTTGTATCCTGCCTGTTCGCCACCCAATCCATGTCCGGTGAGGATCCTGTGGTGGTTGAGCTGTTCACCTCACAGGGGTGTTCATCTTGCCCGCCGGCGGACCGGATCATGCATGAGCTGGCGAAACGCGACGATGTCATCGGGCTGGCACTGCATGTCGACTATTGGGATTACATCGGCTGGAAGGACGAATATGCCGATCCTGATCACACGTTCCGGCAACGGGCTTATGCCCGCGAAAACGGAAAATCCATGATCTATACGCCCCAGATGATCATAAATGGTCAGCACGATATCGTCGGCGCTCAGGCTCAGGAGCTCGACCGTCTGATTGATGCGCATCTAACGGCCGCCCCCGAGGCAGCGGTGACCGCGACCCGAGACGCAGACGAAGTGACCGTGAGTGTGACACCTGTGGAATTGCCCGAAGGTGAGACCTATGACGTGCGTATCGTTCAGTATTCGCCCCTGCGCCATGCCTCGATCCGTCGTGGAGAGTTAGCCGGGCGGGAGTTGGATTATGCCAATGTTGTCGAAACCTGGCAGATTGCGGGCCAGTGGGATGGGCAAACACCGCAGACTTACTCGGCGCAGCTGGAACTAGACTTGCCAGCCGTCGTGCTTGTGCAAAGGGCCGGTCACGGGCCGATTGTTGCCGCGACATGGGCCAAGTGATCAGGGCAGGTTGTCCGGTTGGACGCCAAGCCCGTTCCAGCTTTTCCAGCGCCGATGGATCCAGAACCACTGTCCCATATGCTGCCGCACGATCTGTTCCAGATCGTCATTGGTGAACTGAGTCATCGTCTTTGGGTCCGTGTGCGGAACGGGATCATGCAGGATGATTTCAAAGTCGATGCCATTAGGCTGGCGCACGGCATAGCACGGTATAAGTACGGCCTTGTACTTGATGGCCAGTTCTGCGTTCAACACGGATGTCACGGCAGGCTTGCCGAAGAATGTCAGCTCTTCGCCCCCCAACGCATGCAGGTCGGATACGATAGCGATAATTCCACCGTTCTTGAGTGACCGGACCATTTCGACCATACCGCGCCGCCCCTGTTCGAACATCGGCGCGCCGGTTTTGTAAAAAGCTTCGACATAGGCGTCGTTGAAATAAGGATTGGCCATCCGCCGGTAAAGGCATCCTATCGGTTTGCCGCTGTGTTTCTGCAGGGCGACGCGTGCGGCCAGATAGTGACCGAAATGCGCCGTGATCATCATCACCGGGCGCCCTTCGGCGATCGCGGCGTCAAATGCAGCAATACCGGGCCCGGATATCTTGGCGTTCACCTGACGTTCGATAAAACCTTCGGGTGAGAAATGCTCCATTATTGCCCGACCGGCATTATCCGACACGTCACGATAGATCTTTGTGATCTCGACGTCAGACAATTCAGGGCAGGTGAGCTTTAGATTCCGGCGGACGCGGGTTCGAAATCCAACGACGGGTGCAAGGGTTTTCATGATTGCACCCATGGTCGCTATGCGCCTTTCATAAGGAAGCAGGCGCATAGCGCTGATGATTCCCTGCAGGAACATATTGGCGACATAGTATTTTCCAAGCTCAAACCGGCTGAGCTCCGACTTTTCGACGGGCATGGAGGTGTCTCACCGCGTGTTGCGAAATGTTGCCTAAGACATACAACCCGGTACCCGTAACCTCAAGCACCCAAGCGAAATGGCCGCCCCAACGATTTTGTGGGAGCGCCTGTTCCTGCCTCAACCCGTGCTTTCGTCTTCTTCCTTTTCAATCAGCGTAATTGTTCCGGCGTCAGACAGGGCACGAACCGCCCCAACAATCTGGGTCATGGCATCTTCGGCCTCAGATTGCTTGACCCGCCCGCGTTCCGCGATTTCCTCGCGCAGGTTTTCTGCCATACGAGAGGAGATATTCGACAGCAGAAACTCGACAGATGCCTTGTCATCATCCGCGGCGGCACCAGCCAGGGCCGCGACCAGAACAGGCTGATCGACTTCCCGCAATATCGCTGGAACATCACGGGGCGAAATCCGGCTGGAGATATGGGCGAAGGTAAAGATCGACCGGCGCACCAGATCGGCAAAATCAGCGTCGTCCTCATCCAGCGCGTTCAGCAGGTCGTCGCGCGTGGCGGACGCAGACTGGTTCAGGATTGCACCCACCCGCGCGCCCGGACCGTCATTGAAGGCCTGAACAGGCCGCTGATCCAGCTGAGCAGCCAGTGACCAGCCAATACGCTCAACCGCTTCGGGTGTGACATTTGCTGTTTTCGAGATTGCGTAGGTGATCCGCCTCGCCACCGGACCCGGCATGTGCCCCAGCATCTGCGCCGCCTGTGCCGTATCCATTTTCGATAGCATCACAGCGGCCACTTCGGTGCTTTCCGCCTGTGCCATGGTCGCAAGGTTCTGGGCTGGAATGTCGCGCAACCTTTGCCAGGGATCACCGATCTGACGAACTCCGGCAATTTTGCGCAAACGTGCCGCTGTTGCGGGTGTGATTTTTCCACTGACGGCATCCAAGGCCCCGGCAAGCCCATGTGGAAAGGCCAGACCGACATTGTCCAGGGCTTCGCTGAACTCCTGTGCCACGGCACCCAGGGTCACGCGATCCACAAGACCCATTTCCCCCAATTGATGTGTTAGTTTTTCTTGCAGGTCGTCGGGAAGCTCCTCCAGCGGAAGATCGGCACCTTCGTTCAACAACAGGCGCACGACGACGGCCGCCTTCTGACGGCTGGTTAAAGATCGGGGAACAAGGCGCGGGCTGTCGCCACCCCCTGCGGAAAACGGGGCCGAAGCCCCTTGAACCGTCTGAATTAATGCGTTGGTGTTTTGCATCTGCCTGTGGAGCCAAAGTATTCGTACCACAGGCAGATTAGAGAGAGTCGGGTTAAATAACCCTGAACCTTAATAACTGTATGTCAGACCCGTTCGGATCGCTTCACGCAGCGACGCCTCGGCCCAGGTGCCTTCTCCGCCACGGGCCTTTATTTCGCGCCATTGCTCGATCGCCAGATCGGTTCGGCCTTCGGACACAAACCCCTGCGCCATGTAGCTGCGCGCCAAAAGATTGTCCGGGTTGGCATTGATCGCGTTTTGATAAAAGACATTTGCCAGTTCAAGCTCGCCCATCTTGCGATAGGTGAAACCCCAATAGGTCAGGACACGATCGTCGTCCTGATCCATGATGCGCAGAATGTCCTGAGCGTGCCCGTATTGCCCGTCATAGGCCAGTTCGCGGACCGCATTATACAGCTGATCATCTGTCAGGTTTGACTTGTCAGGTTTGACGCATTTTCCACGGGTTTCGTCATATACACGGCCGAACAGGCATTTCTTGGTTGTATTCGTCGGTTTCGGCGGGCTGCTGCTGTCACCGCCTGCGGCATGGACAGCTGGCGCGAAGGCAAAGGCTTGCAATGCAAGGGCAGAAGCTAACAAAAGGCGCATTTCTTTACTCCGTTCTCGGGGCTCTTATTGAAATCATAGTGCGATCTACAAAAAAGCTAACAGGGGAACGGACGCTTTTATTCACGAACTGGACAAAAATTGTCAGCTGTTGACAGATTTCGCGCAGCTTTTTGTTTCAGTATCCCAGGCCGTACCGGGAGCGCAGGATTGGGTCTGTTTGGAATGCTGCTCGCAGGCAAGCCCGGCCGAGGCCACAAGAACCAGTGCCAATGCGCTTAGGATTGTTCGGATCATGATGTTTCCCTCGTATGGAAAAAGCACATGCAGGATACCGCATTTCCGTTGATCTGGCAAAAAGCAAGGGGGTGCTCTGCACGCGGCAGAGCACCCCCGGCTAACAGACTGAAAAGATGTCCGTTATTCTCCAAACACGCGCGCAAAGATCGTATCGACATGCTTGGTGTGATACCCGAGGTCGAATTTCTCTTCGATCTCCGCAGGGCTTAGTGCGGCAGTTACATCAGCATCCGCCAACAGTTCCTCCTTGAAGTCGGTGCGGTGTTCCCAAACCTTCAACGCGTTGCGCTGTACCATGGCATAGGCGTCCTCACGGCTTACGCCCGCTTGTGTCAGTGCCAACAGAACCCGCTGACTCATGACAAGGCCGGGAAACTTGTTCATGTTCTCGATCATGTTCTCGGGGAAGATCAGCATCTTGTCGACCACGCCTGTCAGCCGTGCCAGCGCAAAATCCAGCGTGATCGTGGCATCCGGACCGATCATGCGCTCGACCGAAGAATGCGAGATATCGCGTTCGTGCCAGAGCGCAACATTCTCCATCGCCGGTATTACGGCCGCGCGAACCATGCGCGCCAGACCGGTCAGGTTTTCGGTTAGCACCGGATTTTTCTTGTGCGGCATCGCCGAGGAGCCTTTCTGGCCCATCGAGAAGAACTCAGCCCCCTCCAGCACCTCGGTCCGCTGCATGTGGCGGATTTCGATGGCAATGTTCTCGATGCTGCTGGCGATAACGCCCAGCGTGGCAAAGAAGGCCGCATGGCGGTCGCGCGGAATGACCTGCGTGCTGATCGGCTCAGGCACCAGCCCCAGCTTGTCACAGACATGTTCCTCGACCGCGGGATCAATATTGGCAAAGGTACCAACCGCGCCGCTGATCGCTCCGGTGGCGATTTCCGCACGCGCATCGCGCATCCGGGACAGGTTGCGGTCCATCTCGGCGTAGAAGCGGGCAAAGGTCAAACCCATGGTTGTCGGTTCGGCGTGGATGCCGTGGCTGCGTCCGATACGAACCGTGTTCTTATGTTCCATCGCGCGGCGCTTGAGCGCGGCCAGAAGCCCTTCCAAATCGGCAATCAGGATGTCGGCAGCGCGGGTCAGCTGTACGTTGAAACAAGTGTCCAGCACGTCCGAGCTGGTCATGCCCTGATGCACAAAACGCGCCTCTTCACTGCCGACATGCTCTGCAAGATGGGTCAGGAAGGCGATAACGTCATGCTTGGTGACGGCCTCGATCTCGTCGATGCGGGCGACATCGAATTCCACATCCTTGGCTTTCCAGACAGCGTCCGCATTTTCGCGCGGGATCACGCCCAGATCCGCCATGGCGTCGCACGCGTGCGCCTCGATCTCGTACCAGATGCGGAACTTGGTCTCAGGCGACCAGATGGCGACCATGTCGGGGCGGGAATAACGGGGAATCATAGGCGACGGCACCTTTTTGCAGATTGGATGAGGCGTTGGCGCGGGGTTTAGCTGCGTGCGAGGTAGGGAACAAGATGCGAGAGCGCATATGAGACGGTTTGCCCTGATTCTTGCCGTCTGTTCGGGCTTTTCAGCAGCAGACGGGTTCGGGAAACTGTATTGCAAAGGACTTGGTGTGGCAGTGACGGGCAGGGTGCCGCTACAAGGCAGGTTTTGTACCCGCATTAGTTCTCACCGGATCATGCCGCCAGTTGGGGTTGATGCCCGTCTTGACCTTGCTGCCAAGCGATGCTGGACAAACAGCACATTGACTGTTCAATCTGAAAGGAAGGAAATAATCAGGTTATTGAGATATGCGTTTGTTTTCACGTTCGATACTTGCCCTCTGTGGTGCTTTTTGCGTCGGCGCAGCTGCACCAGCACTGGCTGACACACCCGTGACCTACACCGAGGAAGGCCGAGCGCTTTTTCGGTTTGACGTACCCGACTTCTGGATCCTTCGCACCGGCGGCCCGCGCGAGATTGAGGATACCGAACTGGGCGATGCCCGCGCGGTCGCGCGGGTTATGGGGCTCCGGCCGGTGACAGACGACGCAGTGTGGATGGGTTTCGTATCACCTTCGGGGGTTGGAACAATTCAGGGCGGCGTCCGGTACTTGCAGGATATCGACAAGTTTCTGGTCAAAGACCCGACGACGACCAGCACCAGCGATACCCGTATTGGCGGGTTGCCAGCCCGCGTGTTTCGGGGCACCGGGCACCGGGACGGCAAGGGAGTAAGCTTTTCCGCCACCGTCATTGACCTTCCGCAAGGCCGGGTTGCCATCGCAGTTGCCATTCTGCGGGACGGGGCGGACCCGAGTTATGCAGATGATCTTAACGCCGTTTTCGCGTCGTTCCGGGCACTTCAGTGAGGGAGGGAGCGATGAGTGTTAGACTGATCAAACGGATGTCCCTTGCGCTGGGGTTTGGGATCGCGACTTTGACGCTGTCGGCCTGTGACGGTGTGACGGTCGGGGTCGGGTACGGGTATGACCCGTTTTACGACTCGATGCTGTGGAACGACTATTACCATGACGTTAATGTGGATATTGACGTTGATCGTCCCAACCGGCCTGATCGACCAGTGCGCCCCGAGCGTCCGAAACCGCCTGTGGCCAAACCTCCCGCGCGCCCGCGCCCACCTGTGGCGCGCCCACCGGTTGCCCGCCCGCCCATTCATCGACCGGGCCCGCGACGCTAAGGAACAAAAGGCCGCCTGTCAGGCGGCCTTTCTTATGAAAGAAGCTCGGTCGTTATGTGGGCCGAGCCTTCGAGCGTCCGGTGAACCGGGCACTTGTCCGCAATCTCAAGCAAACGTTGCCTTTGCTCCTGATCCAGCGGACCGCTCAGGCGGATTTTCCGGCGAAACTGGTCCACCTTGCCGTCATTCACCAATCCGGCATCCTGCGCATGAACTTTGTCATGACACACATCGACGCTGACATTTGTCAGGGGCCAGCCTTTGCGCCTGGCGTACATGCGTATTGTCATCGATGTGCAGGCCCCCAAACCGGCCGAGACAAAGCCATAAGGCGACATGCCCTTGTCCGTACCGCCATAGGATGCGGGCTCATCCGCGACCAGATGGTGGTTTGGACCGGCCTGAATATCCTGCATGAACCCGCCCGGATCTGCTTCTGTTATGCGCACAACGCCCTCTGGCGCACCCGGTGGCGGAGCGGGCGGGCACAGTTTCACATAGCGCGAAACCCAAGCGGCGATGACATCTGCTGCATATTCGGCGTCAGAGGCGCGCGTGATCAGATGATCGGCATCGTCGAGAGTTACAAAGCTTTTGGGGTGTTTCGCGGCCATAAAGATCGCGCTCGCATTGTCGATGCTGACCGTTTCGTCGCGTGGAGCATGAAGGATCAACAGGGCAGCTTTGAGGTCGGCGATTGCAGATGACAGGGCTGATTTGGCAATATCGTCCACAAAAGCCTTACCAATTCGGAAGGGGCGACCACCCAGAGAGACCTCGGCACTGCCGTCCTCTTCGATCTGAGGCAGCGCCGCCTCAAAGTGATGCGATACATGGGCGGGGTCCGCCGGAGCACCCAATGTCACGACGGCTTTTACAGTCGGAATACCAGCCCGCGCCCGCAGCACCGCCGCGCCACCAAGCGAGTGGCCGATCAGCAGGGCAGGTGCCATGTTTCGACCGGCCAGATATTGCGCGGCTGAAATCAGGTCCTCGACATTCGAAGTGAAGGTCGTGTTGGCGAATTCGCCTTCTGAATGGCCCAGCCCGGTGAAATCGAACCGAAGCACCGCGATACCCATGGCAGCCAGACGGGCAGAAATGCGCCGGGCGGCCGGGATATCCTTGGAACAGGTAAAGCAATGGGCGAACAGGGCCGTTGCCAGCACTGGTCCGTCCGGCAAATCCAGTCGCGCCGCCAATTGGCTGCCGTCATGTCCGGCAAAAGTGATGCGTTCCGTGGGCATGTCGGCTCCTTAAGTGGTACGGGGGAACACGCCCAATACTGTGTATTTGACCCTTCGGTCACAACCCTTAAGTCACACGCGTAACGGGAAGGTGAGAACGAATGGGTGTTTCACAGACTGCACAAGATCCCCGCCGTTTTCGTGTTGCACGGCGGCGGAACTCTCACTTTCTATTAATATCAAGAACGATGATGACAATCAGAACAAACATTCGTTACACTTATGTCTCTGCACATCCCATCTGTAGTTCATGAAAGCTGAAACAGGAGACACAGATGTCACATGCAGATATTGCGCCCCAGATACCCGACCTGCGTTCACGTATGATCCTGGCCATTATTCTGGCCGGCGTTGCCGGGTTTGCGGTCGGCCAATCCTGGCCCGCACCCCAAGGTGGCTCACAGGTTCAGATCAGCCCTGCCACGGAAGACTGGCATGGAAACGTCCGCCGGTCCCATTGGTCGGAGTGAAGGCCCGGCCTTATTCGATCCCCATCAATTGGGGGTCAAAGGGATATCTGGACAGGTTCTCATACCCGGTTTCGGTAATGAGAACCTGATCCTCAAGCTTGATGCTGAAATCGCCACCGACTTCGCCGACACAGGCTTCGACGCACAACACCATGCCTGGCTCCAGCGGATAGTCATAGGCGCCTTCGACGGCTTTGTCCGGATACGCGACCAGCGGCCATTCATCACACAATCCCACTCCGTGCATCAGGCAGCCGTATTTCTGCGCCTGAAACTTGTCGTCAAGCCTGTGCGACATGGCCGTAAGTTCCGGGATCATCACACCGGGCTTCAGCATTTGCATGTTGGTCATGATGTGTTCATGCGCGTGCTGCATGGCATAGATCATGTCAGGGCGGGGCTTTTGGTCACCAATCCACCATGTACGCGAGATATCGATGCAAATCCCGTAAGACCCGATCAGGTCGGTGTCGAAGGCGATGATTTCGTTTTGCTGCGTGATGCGCGGGCCGCATTCCTGGAACCAGGGGTTCGTGCGTTGGCCTGACGCCAACAGGCGGGTCTCGATCCACTCGCCACCGCGCCGGATGTTTTCCGCGTGCAGAACAGCCCAGATATCATCCTCGGTTGTCCTGCCATTGCCGACATTGGCGCGCGCAAAGCTCTCCATTTCCGCTACAGCGGTTTCACAGGCGTGATTGGCACAGCGCATGGCCAGAATCTCATCTGGCCCCTTCACGGAACGGGTCTTTTCGGTCAGCTCTTCGCCTTCCATGACCTCAAAGCCCTGCGCCTCAAGCGCGCGCAGACCGTGCAACATGATCTTGTCGACGGCCAAACGTTTGTTGCCGCCGCCATGCGCATCGATCAGCACGCGCACCTCGTTCGAGAAGACATCTGCCGCTATATTCACCTTGTCGCCACGGTCGAAGTAAAACAGATCCGCGCCTGAACGCTGCTCGCGCACCAGCGGATTGAACGTGCTGAGAAAAGGTGAGTTCTTGTAGTCCCAGATCACCATATAGCCATCGGCACATAACAGCACCGCGCGAAACGGGTTATGCGTATTCCACAACTGCATGTTCGTGCTGTCGGTCGCATAGCGGATGTTCAGCGGGTCAAAAACCAGCAAACCACCATATCCGCGATCAACGATGGCCTGCGTCAGTCGCTTCCAGCGGTGTTCCCGCATCCGTGCAAGATTGGGCAATTCCAGACCTGCCGCAGCCCATTCGTCAAAAGCCAGCTGTGTCGGCCCGATCTCGATCCGGTCATTCTCATTTGGCGTGCCATCGCCCAGCGTAGCGCCTCGGCAGGGGTCAATCTTGCGCGTGTCTCGGTAATGCTTGTTCATGACGGACCTCGTTGCTTGTTCGGTCAAACCTAAGGTGCCCATGTGGATCGTCTTGGAAAAATGCGACGGCGAACCTGTCGTTTTCGACCGACAAAAATTTCGACCTATGCTAAGTCGCTGGTATGAATAAAGTTCTGCAGGAAAAAATACCATATGATGTCGGCAACCCGCGTGCTTTACCGGGTATACAGCCTGCAACGATGGAAAATTGGTTGCATCGGGACGAGGCTTTTGCCGGTCAGATGCAACGCCGGGAGAAGCTGCTGACAGAACGCCGCGATGACGTTCTGGCGCTTGATCCGCAGGCTGAATCCGCTGCTCGGGAACTGCTCGACCTTGTGGTGTCGCAGGTCTATCCCAATGCGGGTGAGGAGGTCGTCAGACCCGATGGTGCGACCGTCGCAGTCGACCGGGCGCAGCCGCTTGATACATTGTGCAGGCTGGTTCAGGAGGATTTTTGCATCCTTCAAAAGCGCGGAACTGAACATGTATTGACCGGCGCAATCCTGTGTTTCCCGGCCAGCTGGCTTTTGTCCGAGAAATTCATGCGACCACTGATCGACATCCATGTGCCTGTTGCAAGTTACGACGACAATATCGCCAAGCGGGTGCAGCGCCTGTTCGACGGGATACAGCCCGGTCGTCCGCTCTGGCGCTTTAACGCGCTTTGGTATGAAGACCCCGAACTGTTTCAACCCCGAAGCGCCAGTGACAGGCGGGGCGTCACAGATCGACGTAAAACGTCTTACCTGAGAAGTGAGCGGCAAACCCTGCTGCGCTTGCCGAAAACGGATGCGGTCGTCTTTTCAATCCACACTTATGTTCTGGCGGCGAACGCGGTTCCCAAAATGGAAAACCCCGCCTGAAGGCGGGGCATCCAAGGAGGGTCTTCTGTAATTCTCTTATTGGCCCAAGGCGGCCGCAACATCGGCAAACGCGTTTGTTGCGTTCAGGGCAACTATCGCGAAGGTAAAGACAAGCACCTGGGTGTTGAGGCGAAAATCTTCACCCCGGATCAGATTCACTGCAGCCATTGACAGGGCAATCGGGGTCGAAACGCCTGCCAGTACACCCGTCATGCACCAACTGCTGAGACGCAGAACGTCGCTTGGCTTTACGACACCATCGTCGTCATCGAACGTTTCCTGACCTGGCATGTTTGTATCTTCACTGCGAAACGCGATGCTGAGCAATTGTTCATCTGTCAGCTGGATCGGGCGGGACGTCGAAGTATGAAGTACACTTAAGGTGTCACCGTTCTCTGGCACATTCACTGCCGAGAATTGCCCGGTCAGCGACTGAAAAATTTGTTTTCTGTCGCGTGATCGGCTGGGGGCCAGAGTGTCAAAGGCGCTCATAAACTGCTCGACCGTCAGAACCGTGTGTGGCGACAGCCATTCAACGCGCCGGGTCGAACAAATGTCGACCATGCGATACAGAATGACGACCATCATCAGTTCCGAAATCTCGGAGTCATCCAGCAGGGGTGAGACCGGCGTGATTGAAAGAACCAATCTGTTTTGCGGATTTGCGGCGCGGGGTTTTGTTATCGTTTTTAGCCCCGCGGCGCGATCCATACGCTCGTACCGGTCTTCCTGCTCGGGGGTGCCTGTATCCAAGGTCAGTCGCACAAGATACTGACTTGAAACAATGCTGGCTTCAGAATTGCTCAGCAACGCCTTGCGTTCGACCAGATGGCCGTAATCTTCCAGCGTCGTGGCAACGATTGTGCCAAAACGCTCGATCGCGCCATTCGCGTCGCCGTTAAATTGCAGGCCGCCATGGTAGCTGTGCTTCCGAGCCACTGCACTGTCCTTTTTGCGTACTGTTCAGCGAACACTGTAACAACCATTCGTGTGGAGAATTTGGCGGAAAATGCAAAAAAGGTGATTTTACTCCGGTATTGGTTACGCGTTGGAAACCAAGAAACTAAAGGCTTTTGTTTGTCACTGTGGCGGAAATGTGGCGAAAGCGGGTGCGGAGTGTGTTTTTGGTGCGACCGCCTATTGGTCGATTCGGGCGGCCATGATTGCTATGGATTGCTGATAAACAGAGGCCGCGTTCCACTGTTGTAGCACTTGAAAATTCGGCTCCCCTGGCTGATAGCCACGCCCCGGCTTCCACCCTTTCTTGCGAAGATAATTGGCGGTCGAGGCAAGCGCGTCGGTCATGTCATAGAAGTCCACCCGACGGTCGCCGGTGGCATCGACGCCATAGGTCAGGGCGTTGCCCGGCAGGAACTGAGTGTGGCCCAACTCGCCATGTTTTGCCCCTTTTGTCGCCACGGTAATGCTTCCTGCATCGACCAGTTTAAGTGCCCCGATTGCGTGCGGAACAAAGAACTCGGACCGGCGACAATCATAGGCCAGTGTTGTGATTGCGGAAACAACCTGACTGTCTCCCATAAAATTGCCAAAGCCGGTTTCCATGCCGTGAATGGCGATCAGAATGCCCGGCGGAACACCGTATTGCCGTTCAAGCGCAGCATAGAAATCGGGATTTGCAGCCTTGCGTTTGCGCCCCTGCGCGACGATTGCATCAGCGCCTCTGACACGCATGAACTTGTCCAGTGTGTATTTGAAGCTTTTCTGATTGCGGTCTGCCGCAATTGTGCCCGTGGCGTATTGAGCTTGGGCAAGCGCCTGAAGGCCCTTTTTTTTCACACCAGCCTTGCGGGCCTGCTGGGCGAAATCGGCCTTCCAGGCCTCGAACCCCGCGCTGGTATTCCCACAAGGCGCGGCCAGAAGGGGCGAGGACACAAGCAGGGCGAATAATACGTAAAGGCGAAACATGCAGGTAATCCGGTTGTGTTAAAATCTGAGGCCAGCCTACCTTGAGCTTTGAATTGGGCAAAGCAGTTCGTTGGAGTGGCACCAACCGCTCCTGCAAAAGCTTGTTGACTGGTCTGCAGAGCGCCTTTGAAGGGTTTCAGATCCTCAGCATCGGGCAGATAGCAAGGGCGAAGGTAAAAAGTGTGTATTCTGCGTCATGGCGCTCGAAAAGGCTGAACAGCGACAGACCGGCGCAAATGAAACAGGGGCGCCCGTTTGGGCGCCCCTGTAAATCCATGCCGTGTTGCTTAGCAGCTGTAATACATGCCGTACTCAACCGGGTGTGGTGTGTGCTCGTAGGTTTCGACCTCTTCCATCTTAAGGGCGATATAGCCGTCGATCTGGTCTTTGGTGAACACGTCACCTTGCAACAGGAAGTCGTGATCGGAAGCCAGCGCTTCCAGAGCTTCACGCAAGCTGCCGCAGACTGTCGGGATACCGGCCAGTTCCTCGGCAGGTAGATCGTACAGGTTCTTGTCCATGGCTTCGCCCGGATCGATCTTGTTTTTGATGCCGTCCAGGCCAGCCATCAACAGAGCGGCAAACGCCAGGTAGGGGTTCGCTGCCGGATCGGGGAATCGAGCCTCGACACGTTTTGCTTTAGGGCTCTCGGTCCACGGAATACGGACACAACCTGATCGGTTGCGGGCCGAGTAGGCGCGCAGAACTGGGGCTTCGAAACCGGGGATCAGGCGCTTGTAGCTGTTGGTTGCCGGGTTGGTGAAGGCGTTCAGTGTCTTGGCGTGCTTCAGGATACCACCGATGAAGTACAGCGCTTCGTCCGAAAGATCAGCGTATTTGTCACCCGCGAACAGTGGCTTGCCGTCTTTCCAGATCGACATGTTCACGTGCATGCCGGTGCCGTTGTCACCTGCGATAGGCTTCGGCATGAAGGTTGCCGATTTGCCGTACGCATGAGCCACGTTGTGGATGACGTATTTGTACTTTTGCAGTTCATCCGCCTGCTTGGTCAGGCTGTCGAAGATCAGGCCCAGTTCGTGCTGGCATGACGCAACTTCGTGATGGTGCTTGTCGACCTTCATGCCCAGACGCTTCATGGTGGACAGCATTTCCGACCGCAGGTCCTGCGCTTCGTCGATCGGGTTCACCGGGAAGTAGCCACCCTTGACGCCCGGACGGTGGCCCGTATTGCCCATTTCGTATTCGGTGTCGGTGTTCCATGATGCGTCAGTTGCATCAACTTCGTAGGATACCTTGTTGATCGTGTTCGAATAACGGACATCGTCAAACAGGAAAAACTCGGCTTCGGGGCCCATGTATGCAACATCGCCGATCCCCGATGCCTTCAGGTAGGCTTCGGCTTTCTGCGCTGTGCCGCGCGGGTCACGCTCATAGGCTTCGCCTGTATCGGGCTCGACGACCGTGCAGTGTACGCAAATGGTTTTCTCAGCGTAGAACGGATCAACATATGCGCTTTCGGTGTCGATCATCAGCTTCATGTCCGATGCTTCGATCGACTTCCAGCCTGCGATGGACGAGCCATCGAACATGAAGCCTTCGTCCAGGAAGTCTTCGTCGACCTGATCGGCCATCAGGGTCACGTGCTGCAGCTTGCCGCGGGGGTCGGTGAAACGGACGTCGACATATTCGGCGCCCTCTTCCTTGATCAGCTGAAGAACTGCGTCCTTGCTCATTCTCTTAATTCCTCTGACTTGAAGATTGGTATGTTAGAGCGCGTCCGAGCCGGTCTCGCCGGTACGGATGCGAATGGCTTGTTCAACCAGAGAGACAAAGATCTTACCGTCGCCGATCTTGTCGGTCTTGGCTGCCGACACGATGGCCTCGATGGCCGCATCGACCTGGTCATCGTCCAATACGACCTCGACCTTTACCTTGGGCAAAAAGTCGACAACATATTCTGCGCCACGATACAGCTCGGTATGGCCTTTCTGACGGCCGAAACCTTTGACTTCGACGACGCTGAGACCCTGAACACCTACGTCCTGCAACGCCTCTTTCACTTCGTCCAGTTTGAACGGCTTGATGATCGCTTCGATCTTTTTCATTCCGGCTCACCTTGAATGGTTGTCTCAGGCGCAGTGATCACGTCTAAGATCGGGCAGCAACGTGATTGCGGTATCGGTCGGGTCGGTATCCGTTGAAATCAGGCTCTGTGCTAATTTTTGGGCGGTTTGCACAAAAAGTAATCGAAACTGAATCGCGCGAGGGTGTGACATGTCCGAATTGCTGACAGCGGCGCAGATGAGAGCCATCGAGCACGCGGCCATTGAGTCCGGTGAGGTCACGGGCCTGGAGCTGATGGAGCGGGCAGGGCAAGGCGTTGTCGAGGCGATCTTCGAGGAATGGCCAGATCTGGACAGGCGAGGGGCCAACCCCTCGCGCTCCCCGGAGTATTTGGAAAAAGATGAAGATAATCCGTTGCGCGCGGTCGTGCTGTGCGGGCCCGGAAACAACGGCGGTGACGGGTTTGTCGTGGCGCGTCTTTTGCGGGAACTGGGCTGGAAGGTTGAGGTATTCCTATATGGCGATCCTGACAGGCTGCCGCCGGACGCGCGGGTGAATTATCAGCGATGGGGTGAGTTGGGTGTTATCAACGCGCTTTCAAAAGAAGGCTTGAAGAATGACCGCCTGGCTAATTTTGGAATACCAAACGTTTTGGTGGACGCGATTTTCGGCACGGGGTTGACACGTCCGATTGATCCTGTGCTTGGGCAATTGTTGGAGTATTTTTGCAGCTTGTCATCACGTGTTCGCTTTGTGGCAGTCGATTCACCTTCGGGGCTGTGCATGGACAGCGGAAAGGTGCTTGGTGCCCGAGCAGGAATACTGACCGATGCCAGACCCCTTTCTGCGGATCTGACAGTAACCTTCGAACGAAGAAAACTTGGGCATGTGTTGAGCGACGGTCCGGTCTATTGCCGGAAAGTGAGCGTCGTCGAAATTGGTCTGAATGAAACGTCGGAGCGGCACTGGGGGCAGGTTATTTTGCAAGGAGAAAGAGCAGGCCGGGGTCCAGTCCGCAGCGTCACTCTGGACGACCAAAAGCTCGATAGCGGGCGGCGTGCAAGAACGCTTTTGACAAAGCAAAGCGATTTACCTTCAGTCGTTGCGCACAAATACACCCATGGCCATGCCCTGATCCTTTCGGGTGGCCCCGGCAAATCCGGTGCGGCGCGTCTGGCCGCGCGGGGGGCCTTGCGGATTGGGGCAGGGTTGGTGACGCTGGGGGTGCCATCCTTGGCGTTGGCAGAGGTGGCGAGCCGTATCACTGCCCTCATGCTACAGTGCGTTGATGGTTCTCAAATGCTGTCAGACGTGTTGCAGGACGTGCGGATGAACGCCCTTTGTCTGGGCCCCGGTTTGGGGTTGGAGCGCGCGCGGGACCTGGTGCCGGTCGCCCTGATTGCGAAACGTGCGACGGTTCTGGATGCGGATGCGCTGACAGCTTTTGCTGGTGATCCCGGAAACCTGTTCGAAATGCTGCATGACCGCTGCGTTCTGACCCCACATGGCGGAGAGTTTGCGCGGCTGTTCCCCGATCTGGCGGAAAAGCTGAGCGAAACGCCGGTCAGAGGCCCCACCTATTCCAAGGTGGACGCAACGCGAGAGGCAGCGGCACGTGCGGGATGTGTCGTGTTGTTCAAAGGGCCGGATACTGTCATTGCGGCCCCGGACGGGCGATGTTCGATCAATGCCGCGTGCTATGATCGCGCCGCCCCTTGGCTTGCAACCGCCGGGTCAGGCGATGCGTTGGCCGGTTACATCGCCGGGCTATTGGCGCGGGGGGTCGATCCGATGACGGCGGCTGAGACAGCAGCGTGGCTGCACGTGGAATGCGCACGGCGCTTCGGGCCGGGATTGATCGCCGAGGATCTGCCTGAGCAATTGCCCGGTGTTTTCAAACAGCTGAATGTCTAGTTGTTTTGGGCAGAAAGCAGTTCAGGCTCTGTCTGAATCGCATGTTTTCGCTGTCAAGATGTGCGCGGATGCATACCGCATATTTGTCAGGTGCATAGGTAGGCATCACTATTCATTTGCAAGCTGCCAGTGGGGGCTGGAGTCGTATCTTGTAAGCTGATGAAAAATAATGTAAAATGGCAGAACTCTTTGTGTGTTCTGTTGCTAAAATACAATTCTTGCGTAAGACAAGGGGCAGACCACTGGAACGCTCGGATTCAGTAAACAAATGGGCAGTATCTGAACCCCGAACCAATTATGGTGAGTGAAATGACCCCAAATATCAAAAAGATATCGGTTGCTGCCTTTCTGACTGCCACGGTCGCTGTTCCGGCAGCCGCAGAGCTGAAATACGAAAATAACAGTGGCGGCTATGTGCTGTTGTACGGGCAGTTTAACCCAGCCTTGATTTCTGTTGATGACGGGCAAGATACCGAGACCCGGGTCCTCGACAACGATCTGTCGAACAGCCGGGTTGGCCTGCGCCTGATGCAGCCATTTGGCCAGAACGAGTTTACCTTTCGCTTGGAAACGGCGTTGGGCTTGCCGAACTCGACTGAATGGAACCAGAACGGTACAAATTTCAGCGGCTGGACTCGCGACGATATCCGATTTGTGGATTTTGCCTTGAAGGGCAGCTACGGCAAATTCTCGGCTGGTCAGGGCAGCATGGTGGCAGATGGTGCTGCCGAGGTGGACCTGTCCTATGTCGGCACCGCGCTGTATTCGTTCACAAACGATGAAAACTCGGGCTTTTTCTATCGTGGCACAAACGGTGTGTTGAGCGGTATTACGGTTGGTGACAGTTCCAGCAACTTTGACGGCTCACGTCGCGGGCGTGTGCGGTATGACACACCAACGGTTAACGGGTTCTCGGCCGCATTTGCATATGGTCAGAACATCCTGTCCAGCAGTGACGATGATGACTACTATGACGTCGGTGTGTTCTATGAAAACACCTTTGCAGGCGGAGTAGAGTTTGCGGCAGCTGTCGCGTATTCGGTGCGGGACCGGGATGACAATTCAGGGGATCGCAAAGATACCATCGGTTCGGCCTCGGTGTTGTTGCCCAGCGGTCTGGGTTTCACGATTGCCGGCGGCACGCGTGACGATGACCGGGCTGGCCAGACGGACCCGAATTACTGGTACGGCAAGGTCTCGTACGAAGGGAACTGGGTTTCCTGGGGTAAGACAGGTGTCGGCATCGACTATTTTGACGGCGCGGATTTCGAGACCAACGGGTCCGACACCAAGGCATGGGGTATCGCTGTCGTGCAGAAGGTCGAAGCGATCAATACCGATGTATACCTGAAGTATCGCAACCACGACTTCGATGATGGTTCATCCTTTGACGCCAACGAAGCATGGGTTCTGGGCGCGCGCTGGAAGTTTTAATTGCCTTCCAGCGACCCAACACGAACGCCCCGAAAACCGGGGCGTTCTTTTTTGCCAAAACCAGGTTGATTCAGCCTTTGCCCCTTGCACGTTGGCGGCAGGGCAAATAGAAGGCGTCAAATTTGCCCGGCGCGCCCGTTTTGCGCGCCCCGAATCCTATGGGGACTACCAAAATGCAGGTTACCGAGACGCTGAACGAAGGTCTGAAACGCGGCTACAACATCGTTGTGACCGCAGCCGAACTGGACGACAAGGTCAATGAAAAGCTGACCGAAGCACAGCCGGAAATCGAAATGAAAGGCTTCCGCAAAGGCAAGGTGCCGATGGCGCTGCTGAAAAAGCAGTTTGGCCAGCGCCTGCTGGGCGAGGCGATGCAGGAATCCATCGACGGTGCGATGAACAAGCATTTTGAGGACAGCGGCGACCGCCCCGCGCTGCAGCCCGAAGTCAAGATGACCAACGAGGACTGGAAAGAAGGCGATGATATCGAGGTCGCGATGTCCTACGAAGCGCTGCCCGCGATCCCTGAGGTCGATCTGAAATCGGTCGCGCTGGACAAGCTGATCGTCAAGGCGGATGACGCCGCCGTCGAGGAAGCGCTGAACAACCTGGCTGAAACCGCTCAGGACTTCAAAGCCCGCCGCAAGGGTTCGAAAGCCAAGGAAGGCGACCAGATCGTGTTCGATTTCGTCGGCAAGGTTGATGGTGAAGAATTCGAAGGTGGATCGGCGGAAGATTACCCGCTGGTTCTGGGCTCGAACAGCTTCATCCCCGGTTTTGAAGACCAACTGGTCGGTGTGAAGGCCGAGGAAGAAAAAGACGTCAACGTGACTTTCCCGGAAGAATATGGTGCCGAACACCTGGCCGGAAAAGACGCGGTCTTCACCTGCACGATCAAGGAAGTGAAAGAGCCGGTTGCAGCTGAGATCAACGATGAGCTGGCGATGAAGTTCGGCGCCGAGGATCTGGCCGCCCTAAAAACTCAGATCTCGGAACGTCTGGAAGCAGAATACGCGGGTGCATCGCGCGCTGTCATGAAGCGGGCCCTGCTGGACGCGCTGGATGAGAAAGTGTCCTTCGACCTGCCGCCGTCGCTGGTTGAAGCCGAAGCCAAGCAGATTGCACATCAGCTGTGGCACGAGGAAAACCCCGAGGTAACCGGTCATGACCACGGTGAGATCGAACCCACCGATGAGCACAACAAGCTGGCCGAACGCCGCGTGCGTCTGGGTCTGTTGCTGGCTGAACTGGGCCAAAAGGCAGAGATGGAAGTCACCGACGCCGAGATGACCCAGGCGATCATGAATCAGGCGCGTCAGTACCCGGGTCAGGAACGCCAGTTCTTCGAGTTCGTACAGCAGAACGCTCAGATGCAGCAGCAACTTCGCGCGCCGATCTTCGAAGACAAGGTTGTCGACTATGTGTTCGAGCTGGCCCAGGTCAGCGAAAAGGAAGTCAGCAAGGACGACCTGCAAAAAGCCATTGAGGCATTGGAAGAGGAATAATCCTCTTCCTTCCCTCTTTGTTCAGAGAGGGGAAAAAACGGAGCCGCCTGTAAACAGACGGCTCCGCATGGGTGGCTTTTGTATCTATGAGGTGAGGGGGTCAGGCCTCATGAGCAAAAGCACGGGGGGTTTCTAACAAAGCGATCTTCTGCTCTGGTGTGAACGTATCCGAGAGCGCTTCGATCAGCTTCAGAACGTCCTGACGTTCAGCTTCGTTCCTCGCGGCGCTCATCTGTTCCACAAAATACTTCTCAAGATCAGTCAGTGGCTTGTGATCCTGATTGGCCGGATTCTGGGTTGCGGCCTTCTTGGCTGCAAACAGTGCCAGTGCCTCTTCGTCGTCCATAAAGACGTTCTCATGGATGCCTGAAAATTCGCGCAGGCCCGAGATGCGTTCATCGGTACAATCCAACAGGGCGGCCAGTGCCGAGACTTTCCCCATGGGAACCGTTTCGCCGACATAGTCATATGGCGCGCAGTTCGACCGTTTCAGAACCCGGTCCATGACCGGATCGATTACGGTGATGATATCCTGAATGCCTGAGTTCTTGGCATATTCCAGAGAACCAATCATCAGCTCGCAGGTAGCATAAGAGACAGAGTTCTTTTCCTTGCCACGCGTTAGGCGCTGCGTGTCCACGCAGAAGCGTGTCGATTCCCACATTGTTGCGCTGCGAAGTGGTGCTTCCCCGCAAAGGATTGCCGAAAACACATCCGACAACATATGAGGTCCTGTGGTCTGTAGGGCACGCACGGCTGCGACGACATTCCCCCCGTCGTCGAGTCCGATTACATATGCCGGGTCCAGATGATCGAATTCATCAATTTCCTTGCCGTCTTCGATCTTTACGTCCCATCCAAGACGTCCGCCAAAAACACGTGCTCTCAACTCGAACATTTCGTCAAGAACTTCGCTGAACATATGTCTGTTCAGGCCATCTACCACGATGATCATTTCTTCCCCCTTCGAGTGGTTGTTCGGTAATACTGACGTTACCGCTCTCGAAAGATTTTTCTATTGGGGGATTCCCGTATTTTGACGAAATTTGGGGATTTTTTTGTTTATCCCGGGGTAATAAGCCCGATCGCTATCGCCCGCCCTACAGCCTGAGGGGTGGTCAGCGCACTAAGCTTTTCCCGGCTCGAACGCAAGTGTACTTCTACGGTTCGGTGCGAAATAGACAAAATATCGCCGATATCCTGCTGCGACTTACCTGCGGCGACCCATTGCAGGATTTCCGCTTCGCGAGAGGACAATGTCGGATGATATAGTGCGTTGGTCAGCTGATCCGACGACACGACATTGTCGTGGATGTGTACGGCCATGGCCTGCAAATCGCCGATAAAGTTTGTATAGAGCTTACGCCACTCTTCCTTGCTGCAATTTCGGGTTGCGCTCAGCAGGCCAATATCGCCGTAAGGGCCACGTACCGGGATCGTAACACCCTGACTGGGCAGGCCGAAATCATGAGCATCCCGGAACACACGCTGAAAATCCGGACTCCGTTCAAGACGGCTCCAATCCACCGGCGCAATACTGCGGCGGGCCATGTGGATGGTCGGGTCGATCATGATCAGACCCTGTTTCTGGTAGTGCTCGGTCCAGGCGTCGTCATAGGTGACAAAGCCAGCCACTGTTCCTGCCGCGGGATTCATACCAGCGTAGGCCGCATGATCCATGTCATGCTTCTCACAGATTTGCCTTAGAAACTCGGTATATCGAACTTCAGAATCCGGCAGAGTGCTCAGATCGACAATTTCCATGTGGCGCCTACCAGCTGTGGCCCATCTTGCCGCCCGATGGTGTCGTCGAGCATGCGTATTACACAGAGTGGAACCCGTTTACCTCACCACGTCAGAACATCATACTTTTCTAAACATGACAAGGAGAGGTCTTAATTGTCTGTGCAATACCGCATATTGCGACAACCAATAGAACATTTTTGTCACTATTCAGTTTCAAGTGCCAACTCCGGCCAATTTCTGACGCCAATGGACGTCAGGGCGCAGGTCTCAATCCGGTTTCGACCAGCATCCCCTTGGCTTTTGCCTCTGGATAGTAACCTTTGGCGTACAGGAAAATCGCCCTGCGTTGATCCCCGTCGGACAGCAGCCAGGCACCGCGCAGGTACTTTCCCGCAAACTCTAGGTTGGTGTCTGCGTCCAGCAAACCTTCGGCTTTACCGGTGTAACCCATCGAGCGCGCAGTGGCGGGTAGAACCTGTAGAAGGCCGTAATAGGGCTGGTTGACGGCCCATGGTCGGTGCGTGCTTTCACGTATGGCCAGCTTGTGAACCAGCTCTCGCGGAACCTGATAATGATCCGCCCATCTGTTGATCGAAGCTCTCAGCTCGGGCGTTTCATTTGGGTGAAGCGGCGGGTCAAAACGTGGCGTACCCGCCTTGGAGACTTGGTCTGCCCCGCAGGCAACCAACGACACAAATAGAAACAGTGCCAGGAAACTTTGGCGCAGATAAACAAGCATTTTTCGGTCCTCTGGATTTCGGCGGCAATGATACGGATCGACAATAAGCCTTCAAGCTTACCCCGGAAAATGGGCTGAAACTTGCCGGTACGACTTGTGAACACATAGGGAAAAAAGAAAAGGCCGCGCTTTGGCGCGGCCTTTGGAATGCTTACAAGCAGCCGGATCAGGCTTTGGCTTCGTCTTCTTCAACCGGTGCTGCGTCGGCAACCATGTCGTCGTCCGAAGCGGCCGAGCCGATGTCCTCGAACAGTTCGGCGATCTCGAATTCAGCAGCGGCTTCTTCTTCAGCAGCCAGTTCCTGAATCGATTTGCCCGAAGCCTGCAGTTCGGCTTCTTCTGCCGAACGGGCCACGTTCATTTTGATTTCGACTTCAACCTCGGGGTGCAGTTTGACTGCGACAGTGTGCAGACCCAGTTCCTTGATCGGGGCGATCAGGACAATCTGTTTCTTGTCGACGGTGAAACCTGCGTCGGTTGCGGCGTCAGCGGCGTCACGCGGGGTGACCGAACCGTACAGAGCGCCGGCATCCGATGCCGAGCGAATCACGATGAACTGCTGACCGTCCAGCTTTTCAGCCAGTGCTTCAGCTTCTTTCTTGGTTTCCAGGTTGCGGGCCTCAAGCTGCGCTTTCTGGGCTTCGAACGACGCGATGTTGGCGTCGGACGCGCTCAGGGCTTTGCCTTGGGGCAGCAGGAAGTTGCGGGCGTAGCCGGGCTTGACGTCAACGACGTCGCCCATCTGACCCAGTTTCGCAACGCGTTCCAGCAGGATAACTTGCATGTCAGTCTCTCCTTACTTCACAGCGTAGGGCAGCAGGGCGAGGAAGCGGGCGCGCTTGATAGCACGGGCCAGTTCACGCTGCTTCTTCGCCGAAACGGCGGTGATGCGCGAAGGAACGATCTTGCCACGCTCAGAGATGTAGCGCTGCAGCAGACGGGTGTCTTTGTAGTCGATCTTCGGCGCGTTCTCACCCGAGAACGGGCAGACCTTGCGGCGGCGGAAAAATGGTTTTGCGGCCATGGTTTAGAGTCCTTTTCTCAGGCGTTGATCAACGGCGCTCGCGGCGTTCGCCACGTTCGTCACGCTTCTGCATCTGAACCGACGGACCATCTTCGTGGCCGTCGACCTTGATGGTCAGAACGCGCATGACATCTTCATGCAGACGCATCAGGCGTTCCATTTCCTGCACCGCGCCCGAGGGGGCATCGGTTTTCAGAAAGGCATAGTGGCCTTTGCGGTTTTTGTTGATCTTGTAGGCCATCGTCTTGACGCCCCAGTACTCGCTATCAACCAGCTTGCCGCCGTTGTCAGCCAGAACGGTGCCGAAATGTTCGACGAGGCTTTCCGCCTGCGCGTTGGACAGATCCTGACGCGCGATCATTACATGCTCATACAGTGGCATGTGCACTCCTGTTTATATCAAGGCGCATTTCATAGGCGGGGCCAAACGTTCCTTCGCGACCCTGCCACGAGAGGCTGCGCGATTCATACGACTGCGAAGGATGGCCCCGTATACACGTCTGAGCCGCAAGGGCAAGCCCTGCCACATATGCCTCTGAGACGCCGCCCAAATTCCTTTAGGCCGCCCAATTGCTGACGCTTTTCGGCTCAAAGTTGTTTTGCATACCGGACATCAACCGGATCAACAGAATTTCGAAAGTAACCTTAAAAGGGTGACGTGTTATGACCGCTACTAACACAAACGCATATCAGGAAAACGTTGCCGGCTCGCGATTTGAAAATTCAGTGCCGGTAATGATCACGTTTGCGCCGAACTGGAAGGCCCGCCTGGTCCTGGCGCGGATGGTCGGGGCGTTCCTGATCGTTTCCGCGTTTTCAATGTGGTTGATGCCCGGATCGGTCGTTGGCGCAGATGTTTGGCCGATCAAGATGGCGGCGTCCATGCTGTTTCTGGTCGTTGGCGTCGCCCTTCTGACGATCGAGGTTCTTGACCCGCGTCCTGACGCCTATTTCGACCCGATCCGTCGCGAAGTCCGGGTGTTGCAGAAAAACGAAGACGGGCGCCCTCAGACTGTCCTGCGCCGCAGCTATGACTCGCTGGGTGGGGCGCGTTTCGAAGAAAACGAAGTTCATCTGTTTGACGTGGACGGCAGCCTTTTGATGAAGCTGCCACTTGAATCGGCGGATGTCAGCCGGGCGCTGAAAGGTCAACTAAGCAAGAGCGTAACAATTTTCGGCTGAGTTTTATTCTGTTCAAAAACGAACAGAAGTTGTGAATCAAAAATAGTTGTGTGCTGCCCCTGGGCAGCACATTTTGCGTTCAAGCAATCCTGACGGATTGCAATCACAAAACCGCGGAGATTGATATGAAATCCACCTTTCTTGCTGCTGCATTGGCCGTGTCAGCGACGACGGCATTCGCCAGCGCCGAGAAATACGTGTTGGACCCCAGCCACAGCCAGGTCATTTTCAGCTATGACCATCTTGGGTTCTCAACCACGACTGGCATGTTTTCCGGCTTTGAAGGCGAGATCATGTTTGATCAGGAAAACCCCGCCGCTTCGAGCGTGAGCGTGTCGATGCCCGTATTGGAGATGTTTACCGGCTGGAAACCCCGTGAAGATCACTTCATGACCGAGGATTTCTTTGGCGCGGCCGAAGGAGATTTGATCACCTTTACATCGACAGGAATCGAAGTGACCGGTGACAACACCGCGAACATCACTGGCGATCTGACGATGAACGGTGTGACCAAATCAGTTGTTCTGGACGCAAAGCTCAACAAGGCTGACACCCACCCGATGGCGAACCAGCCCTGGGCTGGTTTCAATGCCACGACAACGCTGGTCCGCAGTGAATTCGACCTGGGTCAGTTTGCACCGTTTGTCAGCGACGAAGTGCAAATCCAGATTTCGGTCGAGGCACAAAAAGCCGAGTAATCGCAGAATCACGAACAGAAAAACGCCGTTGATTTAATCACCGGCGTTTTTTTTGCCTTACTGACCGCGTATCGCAGTGAGTTCTACGGATACTGCGACGGTAAAGCCCAGCGAGTCTTCGGTAGGCTGCGATGTGCCTACATCAAACGCCAACCGGTTAAGCTCGATTGTGCCCGCCATGGTAGCAGTGTCGCCCTGCAGGTCCAGCGAGAAAAGCAAAACGACATCGATCGACTTGTCGCGAATAGTAAGCGGGCCGCGCGCCTCATAACCACTTTCGGTTTTATAAAGATCGGCCTTGAACTGAGCAGTGGGGAACCGGGCGTTGTCGAAGAAATCTGGCTCCATGGCCTGATCGGATACGGCTCCAAGACGAAGCGAGCCAATGGATATCGTGACATCGACAGATCCCGCCAGGCCCGGGTCTGTGGGCTCGTCAAAGGTAATTGCGGCAGTCCAGTCAGAAAACGAACCTGTCACGGGGCTGTTCAATTGCGAAATTGTAATCGACAGCGTGCCGCTCTGAACTTGCCATTCCGATTGAACCTCAGCCAATTGGACATCCGGGGCTTCCCCTATGTTAGGGGCCAGCTTCCCGGTTGCCCAGCCTCCGGTGACGACGACACCCCAGACCGCCAGTGCAGCGACGGCTGGAATCAGTGAATGGGTTTGATGTGGTGGTTCCGGCGCATCTGACAGACCCGGTAACATCCGACGCAATGTGCCGTCCTTGTCGATGACGTGATGTTTCAGCGCACCTGCAATGTGCAGGACAAGGGAAACAACCAGAACCCACATGAAAAGCCAATGCAGAACCCCTGTAACCTCGGCCACGGCGGTGGATTTCGGTACAAAAGGCAGGTTTTGGCCGAAGGGCCAAAGGATTGGGGCAAAGCCTTCGGTCGCGGCGTGGTGAATCCAACCGGTCAGCGGCACAAGGACCAGCGATCCGTAAAGCAGCCAGTGGACGGTTTCAGCGGCGAAGGCTTCGGGCTTGTTGTCAGCATTCAGAAGGCCGGGCTTGGTTTGCGTGAACGCCCAAAGAATGCGGGCCAATGCCACGAAGAACACGGTGACCCCGACGGTCTTGTGCAACGAGAACACGCGCGCGGCGCGGGCAATTTCCACCTCGGTAGGGGCAGTTGCCGAGTGTAATACCGCATGCGCCAGATTGTCTGCGACCCAGCCGAGGGGCAAAGCTGTGAAGATCAGCAACGCGGTCAGCCAGTGAAACGTCTTTGCGATGCTGCCGTAGCTTGAAAAGGAATTGGTCGATCGCATATGTCGGGCGCTCCGGGATTCTAGGGTGTGCCCAAGGTAAAGCCGGATGAAACAGACACAAGTGAGCGCGGGTGCACACAAAAGGTGCCAGAATGCAGAAAGCAGGCAATACTTGTGCCAGACGGTCAGTCAGTTTACACCCCGCCGCAACCTGACACCATCCATGAGGTTGCAATGACACTCGCGTTCGTTTTCCCGGGGCAAGGCGCCCAGACCATAGGTATGGGCAAAGCTCTGGCTGAGGCCTACCCGGCAGCTCAGGCCATCTTCGATGAGGTGGACGACGCGTTGGGCGAGAAGTTGAGCAGCCTGATCTGGGACGGCGATATTGCTGACCTGACACTGACCCAGAATGCCCAACCCGCGTTGATGGCAACATCGATGGCAGCCATGCGCGCTTTGGAAGCCGAAGGCGTATCAGTCAGCAAGGCGGCTTTTGTGGCGGGGCATTCGCTGGGTGAATACTCGGCCCTGGCCGCGGCGGGTGCCTTGTCTGTTGCAGATACAGCGCGTCTGTTGCGCACCCGTGGTCAGGCCATGCAAAGCGCCGTACCCGTGGGCGAGGGGGCCATGGCCGCCATTCTGGGGCTGGATCTGGAGGCCGTGCGCGCTGTGGCGGAAAAAGCCGCACAGGGCGAGGTCTGTCAGGCCGCAAATGACAACGATCCCACGCAGGTCGTCGTGTCGGGTTCAAAAGCGGCTGTCGAACGCGCAGCCGAGATCGCCAAGGAAAAAGGCGCAAAACGTGCTGTTATGTTGCCTGTAAGTGCTCCATTTCACTGCGCGCTGATGAAACCTGCTGCAGATGTAATGGCAGAAGCGCTTGCTGCCGTCGAAATTAAGGCCCCTGTCATACCTTTGGTGGCTAATGTGCGCGCCGAGGCTGTCAGCGATCCGGATCTGATCCGTCAATTGCTGGTCGAGCAGGTGACAGGTTCGGTTCGCTGGCGGGAAAGCGTGCAATATATGGCGGCACAAGGCGTGACCGAAACATGGGAAATCGGCGCTGGCAAAGCGCTGTCCGGTATGATCCGCAAGATCGATCGCGAAATCGCGGGCAAGGCCGTGGGCACACCGGAAGACGTTCAGAAGACCATTCAGGTCGAATCGTAAGCTCAATCCGCGTTGTAAGCGACGCAGCAAGAGGGAAACCGAATGTTTGATTTAACAGGTAAGAATGCGCTGATCACCGGTGCTTCGGGCGGTATCGGAGGTGACATCGCACGTGCGTTGCATGGCGCAGGTGCAACGGTTGGTTTGTCCGGTACACGCGTTGAACCGCTTCAGGCTCTGGCCGACGAACTGGGCGAACGCGCGCATGTTCTGCCTTGCAACTTAAGTGACCCGGAAGCCGTTGAAGCGTTGCCTAAGCAAGCGGCCGAGGCGATGGGATCGGTGGACATTCTTGTAAACAACGCCGGAATCACGCGCGACAACCTGTTCATGCGCATGTCCGACGAAGAATGGCAAAGCGTCATTGACGTGAACATGACCTCGACCATGAAACTGTGCAAAGGGGTGATCCGGGGCATGATGAAGGCGCGCTGGGGCCGTATCGTCAATATCTCGTCCGTGGTGGCCGCAATCGGCAATCCGGGGCAGGCGAACTATGCCGCGTCCAAGGCCGGTATGATCGGGTTTTCCAAGGCTTTGGCCCACGAAGTTGCGACACGCGGAATTACTGTGAATTCCGTGGCACCTGGATTTATCACAACTGCAATGACCGAGAAACTGACCGAGGAACAGAAAAAGGGTCTGTTGCTCAAGGTTCCGACCGGTCGCATGGGCGATCCCGAGGAAATTGCAGCTGCCGTTCTGTATCTTTCCAGCCCCGAAGCGGGCTATGTTACCGGAAGCACCTTGCATGTGAACGGTGGTATGGCCATGTTGTGAGCGCGACAGGGGCGAGTGCGAAAGCGTTTGCCTCTTGCGTCGACTATGCTATAGGCGGCGCATCTATGCGGGGCCGGTCGCTCAGGTCGGCCTTCTATTTCCCGGTTCGCCGGGACCGAAACCGCCCAAAACGGGCAAACCAAAGCCAACCCGTGCGGGCAAGGGCAGAATCGGGCGGACCGCCCTGTAAAGGAATGAGGAATTGACATGAGCGACGTCGCAGATCGCGTTAAGAAGATCGTTGTTGAGCACCTGGGTGTTGAAGAAGATAAAGTCGTGGAAAACGCGTCCTTCATCGACGATCTGGGCGCAGATAGCCTGGACACAGTTGAGCTGGTCATGGCCTTCGAAGAAGAGTTCGGCATCGAGATCCCCGATGACGCAGCCGAGACCATCCAGACCTTTGGCGACGCCGTCAAGTTCATCAGCGAAGCGTCCTAAGCGTTTCTTTCTGATCAAAATCGGCGCTTCCGGGCAACGGGGGCGCCGTTTTTTTATGCCTGCCCGAATTTCGGACTTGCGTGGCTGTTGTGGCCTGCGCACTGTTTCCACTGAGGCAAAACTCAAAGTGGACAGGGCATGATAAGATCCACTCCGATGATAAATACCGCGCGTTTGACGCTGTGCGCCATGCGCCCGGAAGACTTTGACCGGTTTGCGGAAATTTGGCGTGACCCTTGTGTCGTCCGGCATATCGGCGGCTCTCCCCGGTCGCGTGGCGAAGCGTGGGATTCGTTCCTGCGTAATGCCGGGCATTGGCAGATGGCCGGTTTTGGCCAGTGGGGCGTGATGCAACAATCGAATCGCAAGCTGATAGGGCAGGCCGGATTCTTCTATAGCAACCGATGCATGGGCGACGATTTCGACGGCTTCCCCGAGGCGGGGTGGGTGCTGGTCCCCGAAGCACAGGGGCAGGGATTGGGATACGAGGCAGCCAAGGCTGCGCATGACTGGTTTGATCGGGTGATTCCCGGACCGTTGGTCGCGATGATAAACGCGACGAACATGTCTTCGCAGAAACTCGCCAAGAAGCTAGGCTATGTTCTGATGCGGGAAGGGGTGTATAATGAAACCCCGGTGCATTTGTTACGACGCAACGGACCGCCAGCCCGCGCATAGATTCGCCACTTAATCAGTATGCCGCAAAATGGCCAAACTGTGCCGATCCCGGAGATTTCGGGCGGGCTTTCTGGATGTATGCTGCCGGGGATTTTCAGAGCGATTGAGCGGAGGACCAAGCTCATGAGGATTTACCCCACGATGGAACTGCAGAACGGCCGGTGCGTCTCGCTGGACAAGGGTCGTCTGGAAGAAGCGATGATCTGGCACGTGAATCCGGTAGAAACCGCACGGAGCTGGGCAGAGGCGGGTGCCGAATGGATGCACCTGACGGATTTCGACGCGATCGAGGGCAAGGATACCAACGCGCAGCTGGTCGAAGATATCATTCGCAAGGCCGAGATTCCGGTGCAGTTGGCGGGTGGCATGCGCTCGCGCGAGCAGATTGAGCGCTGGATCGACAAGGGCGCGGGTCGCATCGTGGTTGGTACGCTTGCTGCGCGTGAACCGAACCTGGTCAAGGATCTGGCCAAGCTGCACCCGGATCAGATCGTGCTGTCGGTTGATGTCTGGCAAGGCTTTGTCATGACTGACGGCTGGCGCAGCCAAAGTGCGTTCACGCCCGAAGCCTTTATTGACGCGTTCGGTGATGCGCCTTTTGCCGCCATCGTGGTAACCGATATCGACAGCGACATCGAAGATGTCGAGGCAAAGCTGGGTCTGATCTCGCGATTGGCAAACCATTCGCGTACCCCGGTGATTGCCAGCGGTGTCGTGCGCACGGCAGACGATATCTCGCGGCTGGCATACATCCCCAATATCTCGGGCGCGATTGTCGGGCGCGCGTTGTTCCGCAAGACACTGGACTTGGCCAAAGCACTTGAAACTGCCAAATCGGCCCACGAGCCAGTCGCGCAGTTTCAGTAAGCAACTCCGCCCTTTCGGCTGAACGCGCGAAAGGGCGGTTTTGACAAGCGCCGAATTTCCGGTTTCCTTGGGCATTCGGCGGCAGAACGCCGGGGCGGAAAGAACCGTTGCTCTTGCCCCCGCACCCCGGGCCGGGGTATGAGCGGTTCTCATAACAGGAAGCAGGCAAGAGGCACTTCATGCGCAGAGTCGTTGTAACCGGTCTTGGATTGGTCACTCCTTTGGCCAGCGGGGTCGAGGAAACCTGGTCGCGGCTGCTGGACGGAGAGTCCGGCGCAGGCCCAATCACGCATTTCGATGCAGAGGCAAGCGGGGTCACAACGACCTACGCCTGCGAGGTGCCGCGCGGCGACGGAACCAACGGGACCTTCAATCCCGATGACTGGATGCCGCTGAAAGAGCAGCGCAAGATCGAAGACTTTATTCTGTATTCCATCGCAGCCGCCGAAATGGCCTGTAAGGATGCAGGCTGGTTGCCGGAAGACGAAGAATCGCGCCTGCGTACTGGTGTTCTGATCGGCTCGGGCATTGGTGGTCTGGGATCGATTGCCAATACCGCGAACCTGATCCGCGACAAGGGTCCGCGTCGGGTATCTCCGTTCTTCATTCCGGGCGCACTGATCAACCTGGCCTCGGGTCAGGTATCAATCCGCCACGGGTTCAAAGGGCCGAACCACTCGGTCGTGACGGCATGTTCAACCGGGGCGCACGCAATCGGCGACGCCAGCCGCATCATCCGGGCGGGTGACGCGGATGTCATGGTGGCAGGTGGCGGCGAGGGCTGCATCTGCGAGATCGGTATCGCCGGGTTCAACGCATGCAAGGCGCTGTCGACCAAATACGCAGATAATCCCAAGGCTGCCAGCCGACCCTATGACGTGGACCGTGACGGTTTCGTTATGGGCGAGGGCGCTGGCATCGTGGTTCTGGAAGATTACGAGCACGCCAAGGCGCGCGGTGCCAAGATATACGCCGAAGTTCTGGGCTATGGTATGTCGGGCGACGCCTATCACATCACCGCCCCGTCCGAGGATGGCGACGGGGCCGAACGTTCCATGAGGGCGGCGTTGCGCAGCGCCGGGCTGGAGCCAAAAGACCTGGATTACATCAACGCGCATGGCACCTCGACCATGGCGGACACGATCGAACTGGGCGCGGTTGAGCGCCTGTTGGGCGAGCATGCCGGGAATGCGACGATGAGCTCGACCAAGTCGGCAACCGGTCACTTGCTGGGTGCTGCGGGTGCGATTGAGGCGATATTCTCAATCCTGGCGATCCGCGATCAGGTTGCACCGCCAACAATCAACCTGGACAACCCGGCAGTTGAAACCCCGATTGATCTTGCCCCCAACGCCAAACGCGAGCGTGAGATTAACGTGGCGCTGTCGAATTCGTTCGGGTTCGGTGGAACCAATGCCAGCGTGATTTTCGGAAAGGTCAGTTAAATGTGGCGGGCCATCGCTTCGAATGCGCTGACCATCCTGGTGGTCGGCCTGTTTCTGGTGGGCGGTCTGATCCTGTGGGGACAGTCGCAGTACAAGGCCGAAGGCCCGCTTGAAACTGCGATTTGCCTTCAGGTCAAAAGCGGTTCGAACATGACACGTGTCAGTCGCGATCTGGAAGATCAGGGTGCCATTCGCAGTTCAATTCTGTTTCGGATGGCCGCTGACTATACCGATCAGGCGCAGCGGTTGAAAGCGGGCAGCTTTCTGGTGCGCGAAGGTGCGTCTATGGCGCAGATCATCGAAGAGATCACCAGCAGCGGCGCCAGTACTTGTGGGTCGGAAATCGAATACCGTATCGGTGTGACACGCACCCAAACCCGCGTGCGTGAATTGAACCCGGCAACATTGGATTTTGTCGAGATTGCTTCATTTGATGCGGCAGAGGAAGAAACGCCTGATGCCTATACCGAGAAGCGCAACGAAGCTGACACGCGCTATCGCGTCTCGCTGGCCGAAGGTGTGACCTCGTGGCAGGTGGTTGAAGCTCTGAAATCATTCGAAGCGCTGTCAGGTGAAGTGACCGAGATCCCGGCTGAGGGCATGTTGGCCCCGGACAGTTACGATGTTGTGGCCGGACAGGATCGCAATGCGATTTTGCAGGCCATGCAGGACAAGCAACAACTGCGGATCAACGCGGTTTGGGAAAGCCGCCAAGGCGGGTTGCCACTGGACACTCCGGAAGAGATGCTGATCCTTGCGTCTATCATCGAAAAGGAAACCGGTGTTCCGGAGGAACGTGGCCAGGTCGCCAGTGTGTTCGTGAACCGCCTGAAACAGGGGATGCGCCTGCAAACAGATCCGACCGTCATCTATGGCGTGACAAAGGGGCAGGGCACATTGGGTCGCGGGTTGCGGCGCAGCGAACTGAACCGTCCGACACCGTGGAACACCTATCAGATTGACGGGCTGCCCCCGACGCCGATCGCAAATCCGGGTCTGGCGAGCCTTGAAGCTGCGGTCGCGCCGGATGACACCAACTATGTGTTCTTCGTCGCCGACGGCTCGGGCGGTCATGCGTTTGCAGAAACCCTGCAGGAGCATAATCGCAATGTTGCCAAATGGCGCGAAATTGAGGAACAGCAAAGCTCGGGGAATTAAGCCCGGCGGATTGCTGGATTTGCCAACGAAAACGCCGACGCCGGTATGAAAACTGGCGTCGGCGTTTTCTTTGGCAGCCTGTTCAGTCCTTAGGCGGCTGAACGTCTTTTGTTGGGACGGCGCCGTCTGCTGCTGGAAGGTTTCCCATCACCGTTAGCCGGTTTGGGCTTGAACCCGCGACGGCGGTTGTTTTGTCGACGTGCAGGTTGCTGAACCTCGACCCCTTCCGGCATGGTGCCGCTTGTGACAGGGATTTCAATTTTCATCAGCTTCTGGATTTGACGCAGCAGGTCGACTTCTTCCGGTGCACAGAAAGCGATCGCTTCCCCCTCGCGCCCGGCACGGGCGGTGCGCCCGATACGGTGGACGTAATTGTCGGGTACGTCGGGCAGGTCGAAGTTGATGACATAGGCGACACCGGGGATGTCGATGCCACGCGCGGCAACGTCGGTGGCCACCAGTATGTTCACCTCTCCAGCGCGGAAGGCATTAATGGCCCGGTCACGCTGGCCCTGGCTTTTGTTCCCGTGAATGGATACTGCGTTGAAGCCATCGGCGACCAGCCCTTTCATCAGCCGTTCAGCGCCGTGTTTTGTGCGGGTGAAGACCAGCGTCAGTGCATCCGCGTCCTGCGACAGGATTTCGCGCAACTTAGACGGTTTTCCGGGTTTCGAAACAAAGTGAAGGGACTGGGTGATCTTGTCAGCGGCCTTGCCCGGGGGCGAAACCTGCACCCGCTGCGGATTGTTCAGATAGGCACGGCTGAGCTCCTCCATCTGTTTCGGCATTGTGGCCGAGAACAGCATGGTCTGGCGGGGCGTGCCCAGCGCAGGCGCGATGCGACGCAGAGCGTGAATGAAGCCCAGGTCAAGCATCTGATCTGCTTCGTCCAATACCAGATGGCGCACCGAACCAAGGTCAACAGCGCCCCGTTCCATCAGGTCAATCAGGCGGCCCGGGGTGGCGACCAGAATATCGGTGCCGCGTGCGAGGAACATCACTTGTTTGTTGATCGACTGGCCACCAACAACTGTAGCGACCCGCAGCTTTGTTCCTTTGGTGAGGGTGCGCAAACTATCGGCGATCTGGTTCACCAGCTCGCGGGTGGGGGCGAGGATCAGTGATTTGGCTGTTTTGGGATCGGGCTTGCCGGACTGCGCCAGCAGGTGGTCGATCAGGGGCAGGCCAAAGGCCAGTGTCTTGCCGGTGCCGGTTTGGGCCAGCCCGAGGATGTCATGCCCGTTCAGGGCCAGCGGAATGGCCTGGTTCTGAATCGGGGTGGGTTGAGTGAAATTGGCGCGTTTCAACGCGTCGTTCAGTGTCGGCGCGAGGCCGAGCATATCGAAGTCGAACAAAAAATTATCCTTTACGGCCCGCAGGTTAAACCCCACGAGCAGGTGGTGACTGGCCACGTTCATGTGACCGGCAGGGTTGTGCGAGACCTCGGGATGCGCGAGCGAATCCAGCGCCATCCGGCCATCGCGTAAAGAACCCTGCGTGAAGGGGAACCGGGAGTAATGTGCTGGCGCTGTGGGGCCTGAAGCCCGACGATGCTCACGCGGTGGCGCCGTGATTAAGGGCACATGAGGGTTTCGGGAGGGAATGTCAAGGACTGGTTTTGCCGCGGGCAGGTTGGGCGCAGGACCCTGACGCGCAGAAATCGGGTGATGCGGGCGATTTTGAGCGCGATTTCGGAAAATGTCAGGTTTGTACACGCGTCCAGGTGGGGAGTGTGCAATTTGTACACGCTGAAAGTGGCTCAGGGGTAACCCTGTGTTAATCCCTTTGGTAGGTTAGGCGGTCAGGGCTTGGAAGGCCAAAGGGCGGGGCGGCGTTTTGGCCGAGGGTTACCACAGCCGGAAATTCACTGTCCGTTAACCCACACCGTACGATCCCTGTTGCGCGCCTGTTGCGTAAACCCTTGACTTTACGCGCTTTATCCCGTATATGTTGTGTCATGCTAGAAGAAGTGGGCGAACGGCCTCGGGGTTACCCGGTGGCCGTTCTTTCGTTTCTCTCGTGCGGAGAACACTCACGCATGAGGTCACAGGCAAACATGACTTTGATTACCCCGGAAGAGCGGATTTCCCAGACGGCTGAACTGTTGCAGTCCCTGGAAAGGTCCATTCGCGATCTGCGGCAAGCGGCAGAAGACCTGCGCAAACAGATCGGTGCCGGGGAGGATGCAGATCTTGCTGGTTCAGCCAAGCAACTCGGTCAGCTGGAGGGGCTGATCCGAAGTTGCCAGAAAGTGGAGACAAGCTTTGTCGAACAACATTACAGACAAGCCGGAATTGCCCAAGGGGGCTATGCGCTCGACCTTGAGCGGGCCCGATTTGAGATCGGGTGCAGGCTGGCTCGCCTCCGCCGATGCTGCGGTGCGGGAGAGATTTCTGAGTGAGATCGGGGAGGGGGGGCTGTGTGCCCTCCCTTTCCTGTTTGAATTCTGGGCGCTGCCGCATCAATTGCCGCCCGAGGGCGAATGGCGGTCCTGGGTGATCATGGGCGGGCGCGGGGCGGGCAAAACGCGGGCCGGGGCCGAATGGGTGCGATCGATGGTCGAGGGGCCGAAACCGCTGGACAAGGGCGAGGCGTGCCGCGTGGCGCTGGTGGGTGAAACATTCGATCAGGTGCGCGATGTGATGATCTTTGGCGACAGCGGGATATTGCAATGCTCGCCCCCGGATCGGCGGCCCACGTGGAAGGCATCCGAACGCAAGCTGATCTGGCCCAACGGGGCCGAGGCACAGGCGTTTTCAGCACATGATCCCGAAGGGCTGCGCGGGCCGCAATTTGATGCGGCCTGGGTGGATGAGCTGGCCAAGTGGAAGAAGGCGGGTGAGACCTGGGACATGCTGCAATTTGCGCTGCGCTTGGGCGAGCGGCCTCGGGTCTGCGTGACCACAACGCCGCGCAATGTGAAGGTTTTGAAGGAGTTGCTGGCGTCGCCATCCACCGTGCAGACCCATGCGCCGACCGAAGCGAACCGGGCCAATCTGGCGGCGTCGTTTCTGGAAGAAGTGCGCGCGCGCTATGCGGGTACGCGGCTGGGGCGGCAGGAGCTGGACGGGGTGCTGCTGTCAGACGCGGAAGGAGCGCTGTGGACGGGTTCGATGCTGGAGGCGGCGCGCTGTGCGCAGGTGCCCGAATTGGATCGCATTGTGGTGGCGCTGGATCCGGCGGTTACATCCGGGTCAGGCGCGGATGCCTGCGGGATCGTGGTGGTTGGCGCGCAAGTGCAAGGTCCGCCCGAGGACTGGCGCGCCTATGTTCTGGCTGACCGGACGGTGCAGGGCGTTGGCCCGGCAGGCTGGGCGCAGGCGGCGATTGACGCGATGGATGAGTTCGGGGCCGAACGGCTGGTGGCCGAGGTCAATCAGGGCGGGCAACTGGTGGAAGAGGTCGTGCGGCAGGTAGACCCTCTGGTCCCATATCGCGCGGTGCGGGCGTCACGCGGCAAGGTCGCGCGGGCCGAGCCTGTGGCGGCGCTGTACGAACAGGGGCGGGTGCGCCATGTGGCCGGGTTGGACGCGTTGGAGGAGCAGATGTGCCAGATGACCGCGCGCGGGTTTGAAGGGCAGGGCTCGCCCGACCGCGTCGATGCGCTGGTCTGGGCTCTGCATGAGTTGGTTGTGGGGCCTGCGGGGGTGTATCGGCGACCTAGGGTGCGGGCGTTGTGAGGGCTGTCTAGCCTGCGTCACAACAGCCAAACAACTGCTTTGAATTCCAACCGGATATCGCGAAACAAGCTGATAAAGTTTAGTGATGAAAGGAGTTATACTAGAGACTGTCTTTGTTGGCTGGGTATCAGCTACACTGTCTGACGTCAGCGCCTACCGGACAGATTTAGGGGTTTGAGCAACGGAGGATTTCTGGTTCATCGAAGCCATTATGGAGCGAAGATGAATAAGAAATCCGGAACATCAAA